>NZ_JCACKO010000108.1:0-10813 GCF_059505445.1 Brasilonema angustatum
CATTTTTAAAGCATATCATGAGTTAAAATCTCATTTTTTGTTTCAAATCACATTTCGGCTGGCGGTCTATGCGTCAACTTGGAACTAGGGAAACGTAAAACCAAAATATTCAAAACATTTGATGAATCTCAGTTACAAGCATTTAGGGAAGAATGTCAACACGAGATAGCTTATGACCGGACTACCAGGACTATTGAAGCCCAACGACGGTTAGCAAGGGAGATATCAGAGTTACCCGCACACGAGCATCCTAGGTGGGTGTCTATGTATGGGCTGGATGGTTTGATAGCTCCCTCTTTACCGTCAGTTGAGAATAGCAGTTCATCCAATACTAACGCTTGGTTAGGCAATCAAACTGATATCGAGTCTGTAACTTATTCTGAACCAGAGCCAGGGTTTGACTGGATTTTTGATATTGTTCAAAATTCTTGTAAACCATTGGACAAACGGTCTAATCAACACTTTAAGGTAGATGGTGGGTCGCAATCCGGTAAGAGTACATTTGTATCACTACTCATAGCTTTAATCGGCAAGTTATCGGGTGAAATTGCCATCAATCTTGTAGATCCGAAATATCCTATGACTCAGTGGATGATTCAACCATCATTCATTGGGTATGAACAAGTGAACAATGGTGTAGATGCCGCGATTCAAGAATTAGAAAATCGTAAAACCCAATGTTTGCAAGCTAAAAAGAACAGGCAAGCTTTACCTGAATTCAAGCGATACCTTCTGATTGTGGATGAATGGGATAACATCTGGGGTAATGGGACAGGGTATGGCGATGTCATAGATGTCAAGCTAGCCAAGAAAATCAAAGGTAAAATACAACGTCTTTACAAAGAAGCAGCAGCTTATAACATGACCGTAATCCTGTTAGGGCAATCACCATTAACAACTGATAACGGATTCAGTCGAAGTTCTTTTAATTCAGCTACCAGGATTGTTTTGGGGAATGAAGCACTAAAGTGGGTTCAAGACCCTGGCTTTCCCTTTAAAGGTTGTGCTCAACAGTTAGCCAATGAGTTAGAAAACTGGATAGGTATTGGAAAACGTGTTGCTTTAGTGGTTCCGAATTTAGGTAGTACGCCATATGTAGAATCAATACCACTGATTAATCTTGATGAACTATTCAATGACCCTCAAGACGAAAAACAGACTGATTCAGAGAATGAATTTGGTAGTGAATCCAATAGCGAATTAACTGATATTCAGAAAGTGTTTTTAGTCCTCAAGAACTGGGTAAGTGAGCGAGAAATACCACCTACTGCTCTTGATGTTTGGAAAGCATGGAAAGAACTAACAGGTCAACAACTTGATGAGGAAGCACTAGGTTATTTACTTGAAAAATTAGGGTTAAAAGGAGTGTAGAAAATATGTACAAAATGATTTACGTTAAGCAGGTTTGTGAAACCATCTATGGAAGAGAAATACCCGAAAGAACTTGGGTTAGATGGAAAGATAAATTGACTCTCCCTAAACACATCAGATTCTGCTCACAAGGAGAAATGGAACAATTACTTACCCTGGCAAACATGAGACGTACAAAACCACTGTCACAGTTATCGCTAGAAACGGTAGTACTTGCTAAAACGGAAGCTTTGAAGAATCTCAACAGAGAAGTGTTAACACCCTTAATACCATCGGAATGTCTCGGTAAAAACTTACCACAAATTATAAAGGAATGTACGGGTAAGACAGTAAGCCTTAAAACTCTTTACCGATGGGGCAGTACTTGTAATTTCAGATTTAGTGCTAACACAAACTATACAAGAAGTGAAATTGAGAAATGGCTTTCTATATCATATAAATTTTAACTTTGTGAGAAATCACGCCAACGATTTTTCTAAAATCCTGGATATTTTGGCGTGTATTCTCATGCGGTTGGCACTGGTGGCATACACGGTGAGAAAAAACAGTCTTTTTTGGCAGAATAGGTTAATGTTAGGCGTAATCTCATGACAATAATGTTAACTAAACTATCTGAAAGTTTTATCCTGTAAGGTTTTCATCTAATCTATTTAATATTTTGGATTTCTCACTCAACTCGGAAGTCCGCTTTTTACCCCGTATTCCAGGGTAAAACCAGTCAAATTTGCACCCGTCCAAAATTTTCAATTATTACAAAATAGGAGTCAAAGTAATGCAACCAGGTACTATGCACATCTATAGACTAGGTGGAGAAATCAGTAAAATCTACCGATTAGAATTTACGCCTTATAACAGTAATCCGAGTTGTAGAGTTAGAGAAATACACATAGAAAGTAGGCTAGTCAACAACATAAACCACTGGAAAGAATATGTTGAATACAATTTCGATAAATTAGAGAACGGTTACTACAACATTAACAACTTTGGCAAGTTTCAACGGTGCATTAATAGCGCGATAGAAAAACCTACCTTACGGGAGCACTGGAATAAATTACCAAGGTTAGCAAAATTTTTGTTAAGCGGTGTGTTGTTGATTTTAATGAGCAGTACTTATCAGCAAATAACAACGCCTCAATCAGCACAGCAGAATACAGAACGGCATTAAAGCAAAAACACTGGTGAGGTTAACTACCTTGCCAGTGCTCCACATGAATCGACTTCTATTTAGGATTCTCCGCATTATGTCATACCAATATCGAGACGACCACGTTAGTGGATGGGTTTATTTGCTTGAGACGGAAATGTATCACGGTATACTTCCAGGTGCTTATCTACGACACTGCTAGTTTGAATGGGGGGATTGAACTCTAAATTAAAAAGCACTGGATAGATGCTGGTCTTACCAGTGCTGACACTCCAAGACTCTTTTAATCATGTAGCATCGCAAAGCATAACTACATCACGATGACCACGTACCCAAATTTGTTTATTTAATGAAAACTGGAAAATGTCACGGATAGTATCTTGAAAATTTCGAGCGTGAGTAATAGCTAAATACACACTCGTTCTCTGGCGTAATAACCTGGATGATACTGTTTTCTACCATGCCTGATAGAATAGTAACCTTTATGGTAAACCCTCTTATAGTAACAAGGTCGAGCAGCTATCAGATTGGGTTGTTGCAATGATTCTGAGTGTCCTGTTCCCTTTTCGCCAAGTTCAACAGATTTTGCAAGGGAAGAATTAGCGGCAGCAGGAGTTGTCATACTCAAACCCAGTGCTGTTACCAACGCAATTCCTGAGAAAAATGATTTCTTATTCACTCTTCCAATTCCTCCGTAAAGTTCATCCGATTATGGCATAAGAAAAACTGACTCGGTATAAAAATTCATCTATAAGAATAAGTAATGAATCATACTTTCACGAACGCTTACGGGCTTCCTAGGGTTATAACTGACAGTAAGTGTGCTACTTCTAGGTGTGGGTTTACTGATTGGGTATGGAATACGGGAAAGCGTTAGACCGCACTTGCAGCAAAGGATTGAGCGGAAGTAATGATGAAAGCACTAGGAGAGGTTTCAAAATCCTAGCTAGTACTTTTTATACTTTATATTTATACTAATGGTGGTACATTTTTGGTAAAAGAAGATGCTTAAAAAGATACTTTACGCACAAACAACCAACTTATTGAATCGAGCCGCTAGAAACCGTGAAATAATCCCTGCAATGGAAGAGTTGTCGGAGGAAGAGTTGAGAGGACTAGCGGGAGGGGTTGGTGCGAGTAGTCCGGAAGTGCGACCTCCAGTAAAAAAATAAACCTTTTATCTCATTAATCCAACTTCCGTCAAACGCTTTATTAGCTAATTTTATAACCAGCCAGCAGCTTACTCTACAGTAAAGTTTGCTGGCTGGTTTAGCTATTGGACGTGGGCTTGCTGATTGGGTATGGATTGCGGGAGAGTGCCGCCCCACAAAATCAGCCGCAAATCGAGAAACGGGAATTTTAATTTTCTGTTGACGGGTCAGACGAAACAATCATAGTTTCAAGTACACTTTTAGCTAACGCGCTAGCCAGCTAACTTTTTCATCTAAGAACCATGAACAAACGAGATAACAGCGATTACACCCAAATTGCAATTCACTTGCCCAAAGACCTAGTGAAAAACTTTAAGCAATTAGCACTGGAATTGGACTTAGGTCACAGCGAAGCGGGACAACAAGCAATAGAAATGTGGTGCAACGCTGCGATTGAAAAAGCAAATCAAACAAGATTGTCGAACTAACCCGCGCCACAGATACAGCACTGTTACCCCTATGAGTGCTGTTTAGCTATATAACGATATGCATCCCATCTTCTGAAACGGTACATTCTGCAAACTGCTTCAAGAAGAAACGGTACATTCTGCAAACTGCTTCAAGAAGAAACCGGGATGTGGAATGATTGTGACACTTGCGCGAAGTTCACAGGACGGAATAGCGCTTCTAGGGAATTAAACCTGATTTATGCTTCATGGAGAGAAAAAATAACTGGATTACTGGAATTTTGTCAAGTATCAACCATAGAAGTTTATTTATGATGTTTCGGAAAAAACAGGTTAAACAATAATCTGTGTGAACCTGTTCAACTTAGAATATTGTGTTATATTAGTTTTTTAACGAACAGGTTAAACAAAAGATGAACACAACACACACCAGAGAAGAAATTGAAAACGCTAACAAAAGAACTCTTGACGAAATCGCCAAAAACATGGGTGTGAAAGGTTATTCGCGCACTCCTAAAGAAGACTTACAGAAAAAACTTTTAACAATGCTGGAAGAAGAATCAGAACCTATTCAAGAGGAAAAAGCTGAACCTGTAGTGTTTTTTGAAAAAGTCTCAACTATGACCGATGTGGCTGAAGTTGAGCAGGCTTGTACAGAATTGGTTGAAACGCTTAAACTCAACGGACTACAGCCTAAATCTCGGTCAAATAAGCTTTCATCCTATTCCAAACTTTTCAAAACCCTACAACCCACACCAGACACCGCTCATCTCTTCTTTCCATTCAGAGCAGAAGGTAAGAGTGAGTACATCCAACGTCACTTATTCTTCAAATTTACAGGACTAGCTGATATCTCTTGGAAAGAAGCCAATGAAGATATCAAGGAACGGAGGCAAGAACGACAAGTCAAATCTTCTAGTCGAGATGAGTTAGCGGACGCACTGGACGCGCCGAACAAAGTTTTTAATTTGGATCTATATCTCAAAACCACACTTCAGTTACTCAACAGTAAAGACTCTTATGAACTCGCAGTAGGCTTGATAGCTGCCAGTGGGCGTCGCCCGTCCGAGATTGTCATGCTCAGTGAGTTTGAAATTTCTGATTGGATTCCCCCATATATCAAGAATGCTCAATATGGTGTAAAGGTAATCGGACTTGCTAAGAAACGTGATAAAGAAGTCACCACGTACACGTCTCTCTTAGTGCCTACTAGTGACTTTGTAAATCGTGTTAAATACTTTCGATCACTTCCAGAAATCAAAGCCTACCAAGACAAATTTCAGAAACTTCTAGACCTAGGATGGGATAAGGAAAGTACTTGGAAGAAAATTGAAGAACAAGCAGGCTATGAACTCAGAAAAGTAACAGAACTCTATTTTGATTTCTTACCAAAAATTGATGAAGGTTACAACAGAAAAAATATTCTTTTAAGAGCTTGTACGACCAAAATATTGACTCTCAGAGATTACCCAAACGCTACCAGTAAAGCCAAAATTACTTATGCAGGTGTCCTTGCAGGTCATATCATCCCAGAATTCAAGGGTGAAAAAGTTACCTACCACGGTGAGACTTCAGCTAGTACTCTTCACTATGACGACTATGAACCTGACTCAACTGAGATTCACTTTTTAACTATTGAACCTAAGACAACGACAGTAATTAAGGAAACTGAAGATATGGTACGTATTGCAGAATTAGAAACCATCATTGCTCAACTCAATGCACAGATAGCTGAGAAAGATGCTCTGATAGTTGAAAAAACCCAAAGAATTACAGAACTTGAAGAACGTATTAACCGCCCTCGCTTACCTCAAATGGAAGTAAAAGAAATGGACTCCGATAGACTGTTCAAAACGCGCAAAGAGGGAAGTGCTGAAGAAAAATTAAACCGTGCTTGGCAAGCAGTGACCGCGTACAACGACAACACTCCAGAGTACAAAATCAACCCTACCAACAAAGTATTACGAGAACTGACTGGAGTTAATGGACAGACTGTTACAAAGTGGATGGAATTACACAAAGATGAAGTTGTGACTCATCAAAGTAAACATTCATTAGATCCAGATGGAAAAGGATATTACAACAACCGCTACCGAAACAAGACTGACATGAATGTAGAAATAATTCTAGAAACAATAAAAAAAGATTATTTGAAACAGTTATGACACAATAGGGATGTCGTATGTCGTGTGACATCCCGTATGCCATCACCTGAGCAAAAACAAGAAGCTAGACTGATGTTCCTAAGTGGGCAAGGTGCGACCGAAATTGCCAGAACTCTAGGACTGACTCTTCGGACGGTTCAAAGATGGTTTGCAGAATGGCGCGGTGGAGAAAAACCTAAAAGAGAATCCAAACCTACACCCATTGTGAAAGCTGAAGTCCTACCTCCCCCATCGTCACCACAGACAATAGAACCTACACTACTTGGATATGGTGGAACTCTTCAAGATTGGGTAAAAGATTACAACAATTTGGCACAAGAACTCAAGCAAGAACATCGAGATATCAGGGTTGCACTCAAACAGAAGTTATTAAACGAATTGGCTCAAGATGGTAGTAATCGGGCAATTCACACGCTTTCTTTAGCAGTTCAAAGACATGGGGCTGAAGAGTTACGAATGCTAAGTCAGGGTAGAGGTGATTTGTTAACCCTCAGTCAAGCCTTTGCGTATATCCAAAGTGCGGGTTATTCGATTTCACAAGTAAGAGAGGATGAACAAAATGATCCAGTTTCCGACCAGTCTCTTGACACCAAAGCAACAGGAGAAAGTGGCGAAGAACACGGAACTCCTTAGAGCTAAAGAACGAACACAATCACCGGAGGCTAAGGAGGCGGCGACCGACTTCATCGCTTTTAGGAAGTATGTTTGCAATCACGAAACATTTCCACATATGGAAGAGTGGATCAACATACTCAACACAGGAGAAAACAACCGATATCTCAAAGGAATTGCTGGGAAAGATTGTTGCATTCTTGCTCCGAGAAACTCTGCTAAATCCAGTCTTCTACTTCAATGGGTAGCCTGGTGTATCGGCACTCATATCAATTTAGGGATTTCTCTAAAAATTCTATACATCAGTTACACAATTGAAGTTAGTTCCGCCAAGTCAAGACAGGTCAAAGCAATCATTGAGTCAAAACCGTATCAAGAGGTGTTTCCAAAAGTACAACCATCTAGAAATAAATGGGGTGAAAGAGAATGGGCTATTAACTTTTCTCACGCTGGTGTATCGGTACTAGAAGAACCGTATACGCTGGGTTGCAGCGGTCTTAAGGGGAGTGTAAATGGCAAACGTGCTCATTTAATCATTGCAGACGACCTAGTAAAAAGCCCTAGTGAAGGTAGGAATAAACTAATACAAGATAAGCTAGAAGAGAACTGGCTACAGATTGTACGATTTGTCAAATTTGATGGGAGTCGTACTGTCTGCTTAGGAACAAGAATGAGTCGAAACGACGTATACAGTCGAATTTTTATACCACCGTATTATCAGGTAATTACGCAGTCAGCAATCATAAAAGATGAGCTAGGGCAAGAGAAGAGTTTTTGGGAGTCGGGATTGAGTCTAGAAACATTAAGAAAGGAAAGAGAAGAAAATTTAGAAAGTTTCCTACTACAAAGACAAAATACAATTCCTCAAGAAACGTTCATAGGGATTCAGCCCCATCTAATCCGCTATGCTTGGTTACCAGAAAAATTTGAACGATTGGTCGTTGGGGTTGATTTAGCTTCATCTAGCACAGGCGACTATACAGCGTTCGTGACCGTCGGAGTTTCTCAAAACAAACTCTATATGTGCAACGCCTACCAAGAGCGAATATTGGGCAACATGAAGAAAATCGACCAATTGTTTGACCAGTGGGCTACATGGGCTGATAAGTGTGCTAACGCTCCTATCCTCGCTGTGGATGCCAATAGATACGCAATGGATTTTCAAGGTGATTTGTTAGATTATCTACAAGAACTGGAAGGAAATACTGAGTTTGAGGAAAAGTTTAAACACTTACAAATCGACCCAATTAAATCATCTGGACGTGGTGAAAAGATAGATCGCTTAATGGGGCATTCTTTATTATTTGAAAGGGGTAAAGTCTACTTTAACCGGGTGACAACAAATGAGGGTAACATGCATAAGCTTGTTCACCAAATCACCGATTTCAACGTGATGGATTCAAATGATTTGATGGACGCCTTGGAGATGGCTTTGTTGATAGGACGAAACTATATTAATAGTGAAATAACAGTAGCAGGGTAATGATTACTGAAAGTGAATTACGATTAAAACCTCTAATGATGAAGTATGACCCACTTCAAGAATTTGTAGTTATTTTAGACGTTGCATCTGGTAAAAAACGGACTCATACCGAACCTTGAATAGAACTATTAGATTTGAGTGAAGAAGAAAAACGTATCGTACTGTTTAATAAAATAAATAGGGCGGCGGCGCTAACGGGGGAATTAAAAATTCAAAATCAATTAAATAATTTTGAATTTATCGGTTGAAAGATGTGTAATAATCCAATCTACCTTCTATTTCCAACCCAATTACCATTGTTATAGTTTATGCTAGAATCCCATCCACAAGCTTGCCAAACAGCATCGAAAGCTGGACGTAGAATCTCTGATGATTCGGCTGCATAATCTTCAACAACAATTTCAGGAATTATAAGAATATCTCTATCAATAGAGTTTTCTTCGTAAGGGAATAATGTATTAACAGCCATTGTGTAACCTTTCACACCTAGTAAACTCAGCATTATAAAAATTGGGGGGTTAACTTCAAGGTTTTTTTGTAGCTGTAAATATTGTTGTAATGAATTTATTAGTTTCTTTTCGTAGTCAACACTAGGAATGCACTTTTTTTCATTTATAGGTGTTAATATTCTGGCATCAACAGCTTCAATAACACCATTACGAAATAGTTGGGTATAAGAGGAAGAAATTGGAGGATGAATACTAAAGTATTTTACAATTCCATCAAAGTTATATCGTTGGTTGTAACCATAAGAACTAATAGGTTGTAAATTTGAAGGATTATTTGCAGTTAAATTTACATCAATACTTGTACCTGAAGTAAAACAACCTATCGGTAGAAGATGTAAAACTATTTTGGAATTATGTTCCAGTTGTACTGGCGTTTCATCAGCAATTATCTTGGCAATACGTTCTGTACGAAATTGCCTTATCCTTTCAGTTAACGATTCTGAAACAATAAACGCTGAACGAATTTCAGTTACATCGAGCGGATACTTACCAGCACTATTACGTGAGTAAAAGCGGGAGTGGTTCTTGAACGTAACCATGTGAGGAGAGTTCCAACTTTGGGGAACTCTGATCACAATTACGGAACCATCTGCAAATCCATCTATAGCTTTTGTTTGTAAGCCAACTATTCTCGGCGCTATGCAATCTCGAATCATATTTTCTAAGCGCCTAATCTCTGTATCAGAATTAATAGCACCAACACCATTAGCAGCTTCTGGGATACCTGTTGTTTTGTTATCGCTGCTGCGTTGTTCCTGAATACCGTAGACAATATCACCACCAGAAGCATTAGCGAAAGATGAAATATCAGCTAAAAACTCTTTTTTATCTTCATCAGAATTTCCGGAAAGTTTTTCTTTGTATTCAAGTGTCCGAGTCTCAGGTACACCGTTAGAAATTAGTGATTCAATATCACTTTTTCCAATTAAATCAAATTGTTTATTTATCATGCTACTATCTTTCCCGAATTCTCAGCTTCTTTGATGCGGATTCGACCTGATAGGAGTTTGGGTAGTAGGGAATCGCGGATAGATGCGAGGGTGCGTGATTATTCATCATTTAAACTAATTCTGTAATAATGTTCAAAGACTGACTTGGAACAAAATAACCTCTAATTTTAACTTGTGATTAGAGGTTATCTAACTTAAAGTAATAAATTTATAGCCTATAATTTTTGAAGATCTAATAACCTCTTATTTTTGTAATTTTATCAGCGTACTCATTAGGCATTCGTAAATAGCAATTTGTCTTACCATCTTCTACTCGACTCGCAAATAAGAATCTATTAGTAGTTTTTGATGCGGTAGCTGAAACATTGTCAAAATTATAAGTTTTAATAATCTTATCAATGCAACGATCATTTAAAACTCCATCAGCCCTGTCTCGATATTGATTTCGTACATCATTTGTTTCTTGAGGACTTAGTTCTTCCATGTAGACTTGCTTAAAGTTTGGCGACCAAAAGTTGGAAACAATTGCTACCCAATTTTCTTGAATCAATTTTCCAATCTCAGTTAAATCAGATAAATCAGATGCCGATGTTTTACCGCTATAAAAAATACACATTGAAAAAACAGAGGAAACCAGCATGAACTTCTTAAAACAATTCATAAATTTATCTTCACGATTGTTTTTTGACATAACTACTTCCTTCAAGGTGTAATTCACAAAATTGGAATATGGATTTTTATTTGTATCTTTGTAATACAAAACCCTATATCACATGCATACTAGCTTGATACTTTGAGACTAGACCTCTATCTATTGGTGGACTAGACCACTTGACAAACTGTCCAAAAAATAAGTCATTACTTTACTCTATTACTAGGTCATAACTCATCTCCCCTCGCCTCGCCATCCCTCGCGTCTCTATCGGATATTGTGGGGGATTTTGATGTGTGGGGGTGTGAT
>NZ_JCACKO010000109.1:0-2277 GCF_059505445.1 Brasilonema angustatum
GAGCAACAACAGAACTTTCTGCACCGAGACTGTTATCAGGAGTGATTTGTGCTCTTGCTACGGTGAAATAGGTAAAGCTGAATACGGTTGCAAGAGGTAATGTGAACAAAAAGAATGGGTGACGCACCGGTTTTATCCTCAGTAGCCTACAAGTTTTGAATAAGGGGTTGGAAAAAAGACTTTACAATAAGTAAAATTATGCTTCTTGAGTACTAATATCAGCTTTGTAGGCAAAGAGTGCTTATTTGTAAGATTTTGTGACAAAGTTAGGACTTACGCACTGAAAACTCGAAACCTCGATCCCCCCTAGCCCCCGCCAGGTGCTACAACGGGGGGAACCCTCCGCAGTCGCCACAACGGGACGCCACATGCTTCAAGTCGGGAAACCCGCCCAACGCAGTGGCTCGGGAACCCCCGCAAGGCGCTGCTCTCCCCAACGCACTGGCTCCCCTTAAAAAGGGGTGAATCTTAAAAGCCCCCTTTTTAAGCAGGGCTGTTTCATTCGTTAAGGAGAGAGGATTTGTCAATACGTAGCGCGATAATTTTTGGGATAGAAGTTATAGAAAACCTATATTTGGATCCAGAAAATTTAACTTTTATCCAGAAAATTAAGGACCAGCGCTAACATTAACCCTTGACATTATGAGCCTTTGAGGGAATGAAACAGCCCTGCCTTTTTAAGGGGGTTGGGGGATCTCTTCTGCGTAAGTCCTAAAAGTGTTTTTTGTCATATGACCCACGATTCGGGCTTTACCCCACCCCGGTTTTGTCTTACCCCAAAACCTCCCCTCCCCTTATAAAGGGGATGGGACATTATCGTTGTGGTTAGCGATCGCTCAAACGTTCTCTTCTTCTAAACTATTTTTTATCTTTTCATACAAAATTCGACTTTCTTCGTTTTCCGAAATACTTACATAGCGAATTAAATTCGCTGTGCATTCAGCTGCAAGAAACGCCAGCCTAACACCGTATGGAATATCCTCTATGAAATGTTGTAACTCGTAATTCTCACAAAATTTCTCTTCAGCTTCTTCTATTTTCCCTTCATTGTTGACTTGTTCATCTTTGACGATAGAACACATGAGAATTTGAAATTTCACTCCGATTTTTTCTATTGCATTATAAAGTGAAATCTTTTTTTCAAGAGCGTAAGCACAAGCACGTAATAATTTAGACAAATCTTCGTGACTGCCTGCTTCAAAAAAGGTTTCTTTATCAAATTCTGGCTCAACAATCATCTTTCGTTTTCTAACTCATTATAGAAAGGGCGCTACGTCTGTTAATCCAAATAGAAGTAGGGAACAGGGAACAGGGAACAGGAAACAGGTAATTCTAAACGCTTAACTCTTAACAGAATCTCGTAAAATCTCACTTTTGCAAGAGGTCTATTCAGCCAAAATCAATGAAATTCGATAAGCTGCTTCACATCCACTCCATTTTTTCGATGCTAATAACCATGAGCCTGCATTTCAACCTGCTACTGTTGGGTTTCCTGCTGAAATTCCGCTCAAAAACTGCTGAAAACGCTCATCAGAGGCAATTTCATCAAAATCTATGTCAGTTGCCGCTTCTTCCTTATAATCAGGATTAATCTCAACTGCCCGTTGCAGATTTTCTAAAGCTAACTCAACCTCTCTTTGCAGTGCGTAACAAGCAGCTTTGTTATAATAAGCACTGGCGTAATCTGGTTTTATTTCCAGGGCTTTGTTGAAACATTCAATCGCTTCGTCATCTTGTCCTAGCCTTACTAAAGCGTAACCTTGATTATTCCAGGCTTTGTAAGACTCAGGCTTGAGTTTGATGGCTTTGTCAAAACAAGCGATCGCATCTTCATATCGTTCCATTTCTTGCAAAGCAAGAGCTCTGTTGAACCATGCGACACCATCATCCGGCTTAACTTGCGTTGCTTTCTTGAAAGCAATAAAAGCTTGCTTGTGTTTTTGTAAGTATCCCAATGCTACACCAAGGTCAACCCAGGCTTGATGGTACTCTGGGTTGATTTTCAAAGCTTGTTCGTAGGAGGCGATCGCATCTTTGTACTGTTTCAACCTCCCTAAAGCCATACCTCTGTTCAACCAAGCAACAGCGTCTTTTGGCTGAATTTCCACTGCTTGGTTGTAAATAGCAAGCGCATCTTCGTAGCGTCTTTGGGAAAAAAGAACATTTGCTTGTTTGAGAATATCATCAACTTTTGACTCTTGTTGAGTCTGAGTATGTTCTCTCACCTCTGGTTGTTGTGGCACTTGCTGTATTTTTTTCTCGACTTTCGCCGTTGCA
>NZ_JCACKO010000109.1:2377-10570 GCF_059505445.1 Brasilonema angustatum
GATTTGGGGACAGAGGGAGGAGATATGACTACAAGTGGTACCTCCTGTACTTTTTGATCTGCTTTGCGAGTCGCAGATTTGGGGACAGAGGGAGGAGATATGACTACAAGTGGTACCTCCTGTACTTTTTCCTCCACTTTCGCAGTTGCAGATTCGGCGACAGAGGGAGGAGGTGTAACCACAGACAGTTGCTCAAGCATAATTTTTTTTCTTTGTTGAGCATCCTTCTGCAATTCCGAAAGTTGAGATACAAATTCTGCTTCTAGTTCTCCCAGCTTCTCAAGAATAGTATTTTTTCTTTGTTGAGCATTCAACTGTAATTCTGAAAACTTAGATGCAAACTCACCGCCAGATTTCTCTAAATTCTCTACTACTGTTTCTTTGCGTTGTTGAGCATCCACTTGCAGTTTCGACAGGAAAGATGCAAATTCTAAGCGTAATTGCTCTAAACTTTGGATAATTTTGTACTTTTGCTGCTCTGCATCCGACTGCAATCCCGACATTTGAGATGTCAATTCGGAATTCGATTCTTTTATGTTCCCGAGTACAATATCCTTTTGTTGTTGAACTTGGTTCTGTAATGCGGACAGTTGTGAGCTAAATTCTAAGCGCAATTGATCCAAGCTTTCCGTCAGGTTGTGTTTTTGAAATTCTGCATCCGATTGAAATTCTGACATTTGAGAAGTCAATTCGGAATTCGATTCTTCTATATTCCCGAGTACAATATCCCTTCGTTGTTGAACACTTTCTTGTAATGTAGACAGTTGTGAGCTAAATTCTAAGCGCAATTGATCCAAGCTTTCCGTCAGGTTGTGTTTTTGTACTTCTGCATCCCATTGCAATCCCGACATTTTCTCTGTCCACTCGGAACTCGATTCTTCTATATTCCCGAGTACAATATCCCTTCGTTGTTGAACACTTTCTTGTAATGCAGACAGTTGTGAGCTAAATTCTAAGCGCAATTGCTCCAAGCTTTCGAGCAGCTTGTGTTTTTGTACTTCTGCATTTGATTGGAATTCTGACACTTGAGAAGTCAATTCGGAATTCGATTCTTCTATATTCCCGAGTACAATATCCCTTCGTTGTTGAACACTTTCTTGTAATGCAGACAGTTGTGAGCTAAATTCTAAGCGCAATTGCTCCAAGCTTTCGAGCAGCTTGTGTTTTTGTACTTCTGCATCCCATTGCAATCCCGACATTTTCTCTGTCCACTCGGAACTCGATTCTTCGATATTTCCTAGTGCGATATCCTTTTGTTGTTGAACACTTTCTTGTAATGCAGACAGTTTTGAGCTAAATTCTAAGCGCAATTGCTCCAAGCTTTCCGTCAGATTGTGTTTTTGTACTTCTGCATTTGATTGGAATTCTGACATGTGAGATGTCAACTCAGAATTCGATTCTTCTATATTCCCGAGTACGATATCCTTTTGTTCTTGAACTTGGTTCTGTAATGTAGATAGTCGAGATACAACTTCTGACTGTAATTGCTCCAAATCCTCAAAAATCTTGTTCTTTTGCTGTTGAGCACCAAACTCGAATCCAGATAGTTGAGTTGCAAACTCAAACCGGGACTGTTCGATATTTTCCAGTGCGATATTCTTTTGTTGTTGAACCTCGCCTTGTAATTCCGACAGTTGAGATGCAACTTCTAGTTCCCATGTTCTTAAATTCTCAACAGTTGTATTTCTTTGCTGTTGGGTTTGCAATTCTAACTCAGAAACTTGAGTCGAAAATTCATATTCTAAAGTTTTGACGTTTTGCTTAGAATTTTTTATGGCTGTTTCTAATTCTGATGTCAGTTGCTCTTGTAAATTCAATATTTGAGATGGAATTATAGATAAAGTTTCTTGTTCAGTTGTGATTTTTTGTTGAAGAGCATCTACTTCTTTATCTAAGCCAGAAGTAATATTTCTCGTTTCTTGGATGAGTTTTTGTGCTTCTTGCTTAACACTCACTAGCTGTTTTTCTAACTCTTCGAGTCCGTGTAGCCGTTCGATTGCCTTATCAACTATCTCACGGATAGCAACCCGTCTCAGCAGGAATAACGCAGCAATCACTGTGACTGGAACAAGAGTCAGCATGGCTAGCCAGACGTTAAGCAAGATAGTATTGCGAAGAAAGACGCGATGTTCTTCTGTCAGTCGCGGTAGTTCTTGCTGGTACGGAGTGGAAAGTCCCGGAGGCTGTGGCGAAGAAGGTGTTTGTTGGGCAGTGGCAATACCAACGGACAGTAGAATGGGTGAGAAGACTATACCGCTTCTCAATAATAAGGCGAAGATGGGTTGATTCTTGCTCTTCATAAAGATGATCTATATCCGTTGGTTAGTTTTTGAAGCAGCACAATACTAATTTAGCTTAGTTGCTGGACTTATCTACGCTATCTAATTTTATTGTGATCCTTTTGCCTCATATTCTTTAGCAAAGCACCTTTTTAAAAGTTGGACTCTGTATCGCTGCGCGAAGCGACGAGGACTTAATATCAACTTGGTTTTGTAACTGAATACGGATTGGTTTAGATACTCCCAAAGAGGAAATTTAATGTTGCTGTTTTCTTGAGTCATACAAAAAGGACAATACAAAAGACAGAGCGCACCGTAATTAGTATCAATAAATACTAACATGCTTCCCTGATTTAACGTTTACTAATATGTATTCAATTGTCCTTGAGGTAAATACGGAAAATTTAGATCAGCATTTCACAGTTATAAGGCAGTCTCAGTGGTTTTACCAGCAAAACTACCTCAAAAATTATATATAGCACATTGTTCGTGCGTCAAGAACTAAGAGTGTAAGGGTGTAAGGGTGTAAGGGGAAGAAAGTAAAACACTCTTACCCTAACTTTATTCCAAAGTTGTCGGAACCAACGAATAAACCATTCACTTACACACGCCCTTCGGGAACGCCCGTCGCCTACGGAGGGAAACCCTCCAGCAGCGCTGGTTTCACCAGATACCTCTGTCGGGAAACCCTCCTATGTCCTGAGCCCTTCGGGCACGCCTTGAGGCCGAACGGACACGCTTCGCTATCAGTACTGGCTCTCCTACACCCCTATACCCCTACACCCCTAGTTTAATAATGATTGCCCGCTTTGCGATGGTGAACGGCTGTCACTGCATCGGCTTTAAGTAATTTACCATTATCGACAGTTGCATACACAACCCAATGATCGCCGCATTCCATGCGCTTGTTGACAGAACATTCAAGATATGCTGAGGAATCAGTGAGAACGATGCAGCCGTTATCAGCAATTTTTGTGGAAAAACTTGCAAATCTGTCTTCTCCAGGCGCAAAAGTTTTGCGGAAGTGTTTCATGTATTCTTGCTGATGACCTTCAGGTAAAATATTCAGGACAAACTTACCGCCGGGATACATCAGGGATTCAACCGCCCGTTCTTTGGCTATAGCAACAGTAATACCTGGTGGATTAAAGGTGGCTTGAGAAATCCAAGACCCCATCATTCCAGTAGAGACTTCTCCAAGCTTTGCTGTCACAACGCAAACTGAACCGACTATCCGACCAACAGCTTGTTCAACAGGAGTCGCTGCAGTTTGAGTCATACGCACTTTTTTGGCTTTTCTCAAGGTTTGGGCAAAGTCTGTACCTGTTTCTTCACACTGTTTGAGAAGAACATCTGAGGGTTTAAACTTGACTTTCATAGTCTCAAACCCAAACCGATATCCTGCATCACGGAGTTTACCTTCAATGAAGTCAAAAGCTTCGCCACTCCATCCATAGGAACCAAATATCCCAGCAAGCTTACTATTATTACCGCTCGCTAGCACAGTACCCAAAGCAGTGTGAATGGGAGTTGGTGCGTTACCACCAATGGTGGGAGAACCAATGATAAAACCCTCAGCTTTTTCTAGGGCTGCACGAATGTCTTCCGGATCAGCAAACTCACAGTTGATGGATTCTACAGCCACTCCTCCTTTTGTTAAACCAAGGGCGATCGCCTGCGCCAAAGTTGCAGTATTTCCATATGCCGAAGCATAAAGTAAAGCAACGGTAATTTCGCGAGCAGTTTGAGAATGGCTCCATTGCTGATAAGCTTGGGTAAGTTCCACTAAGCCATAGCGTACCAAGGGACCATGAAGGGTACCAAACATTCTGACTTGTAGTTCTGATATTTTCTCCAGAGCTGCTTGTACATGAGTTGCATGAGGAGCCATCAAGCAATCAAAATAGTAGCGCTGGTCTTCTTTTAAAATGCCCCAATCTTCATCAAAGACTTCTTCACCACAGATGTGAGCACCAAATAGCTTATTAGTGTACAGTATCTGAGTTTGCTGGTCATAAGTACAAAGACCTCCAGGCCAACGAGGGCTAGGAATGGGGAGACAGCGCAAAACATGACCCTTACCTAAATCCAGAGTTTCTTTCCCCCGCATCGCCATGATGTTCAATTTGTGGTGGGGAAAAGTTGCACTCAAATTGGCAGCACTAGGAAGCGAACAAACAAAAGTCAGCTGTGGTGCTAGTTCTAACAGAGCTTTGAGAGTTGCGATTCTATTAGGATTAAAGTGACCTAGAATGACGTAATCTAAATGTTTTAGGTCAACAGATTGCTGTAATTCGTCTAGAAAAATTTGTGTGAAAGTTTCTGGGGGCGGATCAATAATTGCAGTTTTATCACCTTCTATTAAATAGCAATTCGAGGTGGTACCTTTTGCCAGTGCGTATTCAATTTCAAACCGTAGACGTGTCCAACTACGTGCCCTTAGTACTGTCGTGTTTGTAGCGATTGGTAGAACTTGTACGTCGCGGGGATTGAGATTATTCATAGTTGTCGAGTGAGGAAGAGGATGAGGAGGAGAAAAGGAGAAAGGGAAGAAGAGAAAGAGAGAGGGAGAGAGGGATATTTTTTCACACTCCCTCACTCCCACATTCCCTGATTCGCTCATCTTCCCTATTAGTAGTAAGTGCCTACCTTGCGATGGCGAACAGCTGTGAGTCCCTCTGGTTTGGAGACTTTACCGTCAGCAACTGTACAATATAACAGCCAGTGGTCGCTGCATTCGATGCTGCTGACAATTTCACATTCCATGTAGGCAAGAGCGTCTGTAAGAATGGGGGAACCGTTCTTGGCTGTTTGGGTTTTGACGCCAGCAAATCTATCACCACCAGGAACTAAACGCTTGAGGAAGTGTTTCTTTAATTCTTGATAATTTCCTTCTTCCAAAACGTTAAGGACGAACTTATCACCCACTTGCATCAAAGAATCTATCGCACGATCTTTGGCAACAGCAACTGTAAATCCTAAAGGTTGCAAGCTGGCTTGAGCCACCCAGGAAGCTAGCATTGCGCCTTGGACATCACTCTTTTGGGTTGTGATAATGTAGAGTCCGTTACTAATCCGACCGAGCGCTTTTTCTAAGTTTGCGTCGATGGACTTGATTTGCTTGATGTTGCGTTCGCGAACAAGCAATTGTCCTAAGTCTATACCTGCTTCTCTACACACTTCGTAGGTGGCTGTGCTAGGAGTTTCTTTTATGCGGATTGCTGGGAAGGCTTCCTTGATACCAAGGTCGAGAAATTTTCTGCGAAGTGGATCAATAGGTTCATCATCTCCGCCGTAGCACTCAAATAATCCAACGACTTGCTTCTTGACGACGCCTAAGAGCGAACTGATAGCAGCATGAGCTGCAACGTTGCCACTTGGAGGCATACCGATAATAATGCCAGCTGAGCGAGCTGCGAGTTCTTGAATTTCTTGGATTTCAGCGGTGGTGAGATCCATGACTTCAACGCCAAGCCCAGTTTTTTGCAGCCCTTCAGCAATTTCGTGGGCAAGATGCCCACTGTGTCCATAGTCGGAGACATAATATAAGCCGACTATTGTTTGTGCCTGAACTTGTCTATGACTCCAAGTTTGGTAACATTCCCTGAGAATATCAAGATGGTGGTAAAGTAGGGGTCCGTGTCCATTGGCGATGATTTTAATTTTCCCAAGATCACCCATTTTATTCATGGCATTCACGAGGGAACGGGCGTTGGGACCCATCAAGCAGTCGTAGTAAAATTTGAAGTCAGGTTCAATTGCATCTAGGTTGATGTCAAAGGTATCATCGCTGCAATAATGCATGCCAAAGGCATCGCAAGTATACAGGGTTTCGGTTTTGTGGTCGAAGCTAAATATTGTATCGGGCCAGTGTAGGTTAGGTGCACTGACAAATTCGATTTCGTGTCCTTGACCTAGATCTACGCGATCGCCACTCTTGACAATCCGCTTAGAAAACGGATCATGTACCAGGTTTTCCAGAAACTGAAGTGCAACTTTTGACGCTAAGACAGTCGCTCTAGGAGCTAACTGGAGAACATCTTCCACTAAGCCGCTGTGGTCTGGCTCTGTGTGGCTGACAATAATGTAATCAATCGCCTTGGGGTTTATTAGGCTTTTGAGCGTTTCTAAATATTGGTCGCGAAACTTGGTGTGAGCAGTGTCAACCAGAACCACTCTGTCACCTTTGATCAGATATGAGTTGTATGTCGTACCGTTTTGCAATCCGAATTCTATATCAAAGCGATCGCGGTCCCAATCAAGACAGCGAATCGCCGTTGTATTAGGGGCTATTTCAACAGTTTGTACAGTTAGCCGTTTTTGAACGTTCTCTGCGAGCGCTACCATTCGTCGCCTCCGGGCACAAATTATCAGTCTTCTTTTCTGCTTCTATTTTGCTCATAAATATTTTTGTAAAGTTGTTACAAATTTTCTTTTTTGGTAAAGTCAAGATGTAGTAAAAATTGCTCTTTACAGGCGTTTTTTTTTACTTCAAAATTGTTATTGAGGCTCTTTTAAACAAAACTAGAATTATATCAATCAAATTTTCATTTTAATGCATTAGTTTAATGACAAATTGTTATCAAAATGAACTTTGTGTTAACTAATTTGTAGCAAGAAGCATAGATTTTGCAACCGTTGTGTTTAACAGTGATCAGTTATCAGTGATCAGTTTCACTGTTCCTTCCTTTTTAAGGAGGGCTAGGGAGGATCAATCCTTAACAACAACCGTATTGAGTTATCAGCGTATCTTCAGCCAAGAGTGAGGTGATTTCGCGATCGCTAAGTTTATTCCTGAAAAACCAGTAGATGCTGCGTTATAAATAATACATAAGAATCTACAATGAAATGATTTATGGAACCAGTCACTCTGACGGCTGTGGCGATCGCCACCCTACTTCTCACAAAAGCACTGGAGAAAACTGGCGAAAACCTCGGTGATGCTGCATGGCAGCAAAGTCGCAAGTTAATCGAACAGCTTCGCACTAAGAATAAATTACCATTGCTCACCAATGCTACACAGGGAAATGAGCAGCAGCGATTAGATTATGGACAAGCTGTGCTGGAACTGAAAGCAGCAGCAGACAAGGATACGGAAATTGCTCAAGGAGTTGTTGAGGTAGAAGCAGCAGCGAAAGCTGATCCAAAACTAGCTCCGCAAGTCGAAGAAATAGCAAATACACTTAGCTCTCAACAGCCAACAATGCCAAACTTGCAAAAGTTAGCAGAAAAAATTGGGCAAGTTGTGATCGGTGGTACGGGTTCGATTCAAAACCAGTCATTTTGATTGCGGTTTAGCTGAGTATGCCTGAAGACGCTGGTAAGTTTGCCGAAAAAATAGGGGTTTATGCTCAAAACAGCATAGTAAACATAAACAATCAGAACATTGGTGTTTCTGATGATTCTGGTGCGACTGCCATCAACTGGTACGAAATTTGCCGCCAATTGCTGGAATCCCAGCGGCGACTCACCAGCAATCCCTTGATGCAAGATGAATCTGCCAAATTAGAAAGAGAGCAGATTTATGTTCCCTTAGCACTGGTGCAGCGGACAAAACCTGAGAAACGCGACAAGGAGGAATTTTCCCCAGAAGCAGGAACGCGCCTGTATGAACCACAATATGAGGAAAAGCAGCGATTTGAGCATGAAGCTTTCTTAACTCAAATCTTGGAACAAGGCAAAGGCAAAACTAAGGGTAAGCACATCGCCTTAATTGGGGAAGCAGGTGCAGGGAAAACAAGTCTGCTGCAATGCATCGCCTTTTGGGTGTTAGAGAAAAACTTGGGATTTCCAATTTGGATTTCGCTGGCAGATTTGGGGCGAAGTGGCTCTTTGACGGATTTACAAAGTTATTTATTCAACAATACCTTTGCCAATTTACGAGGCTGGAACGGTACTAGAAGCATTGTGAATA
>NZ_JCACKO010000110.1:0-3096 GCF_059505445.1 Brasilonema angustatum
TCTTTATTTGTCTTTTACGGGTTTGTTCGGTCAGGTGCAAGATGTGAGCGCCCAACGGGCGCGATTAACGCTCCCGCAAAATATGAAACAAGCACATTTTTCTGAGATTTCTCAAAGCCTTACTGTATAACGGTTCTAAAATGTGCAAGTTAGGAGTATTGTAAATCTCAAGAAGTAACCACAAATTCAGACTTTGATTATTTCTCACTTTTTTGTATTATATGTAGTACTTGTACTTCGAGTTAAAGTTGTTATTTACGCTTACTTGAATGAGTCACAATTATATTAGATTTATGTTCTTGCTCTTTTTTTTCACCCACATTTACGAAATGAACCGGGCTGACACTGTAGCACCAGTATTAGGTAAAGTTATCCAACCAAAAAGCTCATGAGCGCAACTAGCTACCGCCGGAT
The DNA here is from genome assembly GCF_059505445.1 of Brasilonema angustatum. NCBI lineage: Bacteria > Bacillati > Cyanobacteriota > Cyanophyceae > Nostocales > Scytonemataceae > Brasilonema > Brasilonema angustatum. Next base: position 415 of record NZ_JCACKO010000110.1, read on the forward strand.
TATTATTGGGGATATACATGGTCATTATGAAGGTTTAATGACATTATTGGAAGCGATCGCTCCCACATCAGATGATCAAGTCTACTTTCTTGGAGACTTAATTGATCGTGGTCCTAAAAGTGCACAGGTCGTGAGTTTTGTCAAGGATAGTTGCTACCAGTGTTTGTTGGGTAATCATGAGCAAATGTTATTAAATATTTTTACCAACGGACACGCTTCCACCTCGATCTTACAAGGATGGCTATGCAGTGGAGGGCAAGCAACGGTAGCCAGTTATCAAGAAGCCACAATACCTCATGAGCATCTGGAATGGTTGAAAACTTTACCTACACATCTCGATTTAGGAGATATTTTCTTGGCTCATGCGGGTGTTGATCCCTCAATTCCTATGGCAGAACAAACTGTAGAACAGCTTTGCTGGGTGCGCGAGAAATTTCACAGTATGGAAAAACCCTATCTTCCTGATAAGCTAATTATTGTTGGTCATACTATGACATTTACGCTACCTGGGGTGAATCCTGGTAAACTAGCACAAGGACAAGGATGGTTAGATATTGATACTGGCGCTTATCATCCCCGAAGTGGGTGGCTGACAGGACTAGACATTACAAATCAACTCGTTTATCAGGCAAATGTTTATAATCATCGTTTCCGTACCTTGCCTTTAAAAGAAGCAGTGACTGTTGTTAATCCAGCTAAAGTCGAGGTGAGACGCTGCAATAAGCAACGAGTTTAGTAGGAAACAAAGGACATCAAGAGCAGTCAAAATAACTTATCTCAGCAAGGCTTTGATGTTTGCCTGATAATTAGAACTATCCAAACCGGCACTCCCACTTCTAGGTTGGTCGTTAATAGCACTCTGCAAAGCTTTGATGCGATCGCCTGTTCCAGGGTGAGTACTTAAAAATGAGGGAACACTAGAACTCTTTTTGAGTAGCTTTTGCATGAAATCAACCATCGCTGACTGAGGATAACCTGTGCGTGTCAAAGTTTTTAATCCTCTTTGATCAGCTTCAAATTCATTTTGACGACTGCGCGGAAGATTTCGTGCTACTTCTACTCCAATTTGTACGACTTGGTTACGATCTAAGCCAGCTGCTGTCAATAGACCACTTTCGAGCGCTTTTTGCTGCATCTGTTTGATCACATGCCGCCCACCAATGTGACCAATTTCATGAGCGAGCACACTTGCCAATTGCGCTTCATTGTCTGCGGTTTTCAGCAAACCAGTGTGGACATATACAAACCCCCCTAAGGTAGCAAAAGCATTAATACTCTCATCCTCAACTATCTGGAAAGTATAGGGGAGATTGGGGCGATCGCTATTAGGTATAAGACGCCGACCAACTTGCGTTACATAATCATTCACTGCAGAATTGCGGTAAAGCCGGACTTGACCACTCATCAACTGTTTATTGATCTGTTTGCCAAGATCAACTTCCTGGCTAGGAGAGATATTAGACAGCTCAATAGCTTGGACTCCTTGAATAAGAAAAGGCAACAACTGTCCTGCATCGATAGCTTTTGTTGCCACTGGTGTCAATAAGCATATTGTTATAGCGATAACTACGGAGACGAACGGGTAAAACCAGGTTTTTTGAAAAAAACGGGAATTGATAGAAAAGCGTTTCCTATTCATCACAAATCCGGATTGAAAAGAGGCTTGAAAGAAGATAAAACAATGAGACGGATTTCTAAGCGTGTAAGTTGCATAGAGATATATCTTCTGGACGGACAACAACTTAAAATAGCAAAAAGTCCATCTAAAACTAGGAAGTTATGATACACTGTCGCATGATCGTAACGCCTAAGCACATTCACTGCTAACGCGATCAGTCAGAATCGTCTGTGCTTTAACAAAGCATACTGTTACAATCACGAACTTTACTCTTATTTGGAAAGATTTGTTATGGCTATTATAGATTCCAAAGGTCGTTTATTCGGTAAAATTAACATCCTAGATTTAGGTGCTGCACTTGTTATTCTGCTAGTGATACTTGGTATCTTTATCTTCCCTGGCGGTTCCGGTTCTGTTGCTCAAGTTGGTGGTAAAACAGTACCTATCGAGGTGGACTTAATCGTTCGTGGATTAAACGTAGCCGATACGAAACAGTTATATACACAAGGGGGGTTTGAAAAAGGTGGCAAAACTAAAGTTATTATCCGTAATCAACCTCACGGTCAAATAGATATTAAATCTGTGGAAGAGTTACCCAGAACTGTATTAGTTCCTCAACCTGATGGTTCGATTAAACAACTGCCAGAACCAGACAGATCAAACAACTTTAGTAAAGATTTACGTTTAACCCTCGCAGGCAAGGCACAAATCACTGACGAAGGACCGGTTCTAGGTAATAGTAAAGTAAAAATTGGAATGCCAATTGAGTTAGATGGCTTCAACTACAACTTTAATGCCACTGTTATTGATGTCAGATTAAAAGAAAATTAACTTACATTTGTTAGTCAGGAGAAGACAGTCCAGTTATAAAAAGAACACGGCGATGAAAATCGCTCGTGTCGCTTCCCTCTCAGGTCTGAAGACACTAAGTTTCCCGCATACCGCAAGGTCTTATGATAAGGGCGACTGACCACCGCGTCAAAGAGAAATCTTTCTTAGGTATGAATAGGTAATACCATTTCACGAAATCCTTGATACAAATGATTAGTCTCTAATTCTTTCTC
>NZ_JCACKO010000111.1:0-10361 GCF_059505445.1 Brasilonema angustatum
GCAGGGAGCAGGGAGCAGGGAGCAGGGAGCAGGGAGCAGGGAGCAGGGAGCAGAGAGCAGGGGAGAAAATACCCCCTCATCCTCATTCTCTTTAATGCCTACACTATTAATTGCCCCGACTTCAGTTGTGGGAAACTGGCAGAAAGAAATTGCTAAGTTTGCACCTCATCTGAAAACAATGGTGCATCACGGTAGTAACCGTATTCAGCAGGAAGCAGATTTTAAAGCAGCTAGTCTACAACATGATGTCGTGATTACCTCCTTTACTCTGGCTCGCAAAGATGAAAAGCTACTAAGTAGTATGAAGTGGCAGCGGGTGGTAGTGGATGAAGCGCAAAACATTAAAAACCCCAAAACTGCACAGACTAAGGCAATTTTAAAATTATCAGCCAAACACCGATTGGCATTGACAGGAACTCCTGTAGAAAATCGCTTGCTCGATTTGTGGTCAATTTTTAACTTTCTGAATCCTGGTTACTTGGGGAAAGAGGCACAGTTTCGTAAGTCTTTTGAGATTCCAATTCAAAAAGAGAATGACAAAATAAAATCAACTACCCTGAAGAAGTTAGTTGAACCATTAATTCTACGGCGTGTCAAGACGGATCAATCTATCATCAATGATCTACCAGATAAAGTAGAACAAAAACTATACACGAATTTGACAAAGGAACAAGCATCACTCTACGAAGTGGTTGTGAAAGATGTAGAGGAAAAACTGAAGACAGCAGATGGGATTCAACGCAAAGGATTAATCCTCTCTACATTGATGAAATTAAAGCAGATTTGTAATCATCCAGCACAGTTTTTACAAGATGGAAGTGACTTTTTACCTGAACGTTCTCATAAATTGAGTCGTTTAGCCGAGATGGTGGAGGAAGCTTTATCAGAAGGAGAAAGTCTCCTCATTTTTAGTCAATTTACTGAAATTTGCGAAAATGTAGAAAAATATCTCAAACAGACTTTGCACTGCAACACATACTATTTACACGGAGGTACTAGCCGTCAAAGACGAGAGAACATGATTGCAGAATTTCAAGAACCAGAAACCGAATCATCTGTTTTTATACTTTCTCTCAAAGCTGGTGGCGTTGGTATTACTCTTACAAAAGCTAACCATGTTTTCCACTTTGATCGTTGGTGGAATCCAGCAGTAGAGAATCAAGCAACTGACCGCGCTTTTCGTATTGGTCAAAAGAAGAATGTTTTTGTCCATAAATTTGTTGCCATTGGTACTTTAGAAGAGAGAATAGACCAAATGATTGAAGATAAGAAAAAACTTTCTGCTGCTGTTGTTGGTGCTGATGAATCGTGGTTGACAGAATTGGACAATAATGCATTCAAGGAACTCATTACACTGAATAGAAGCGCAATTTTGGAGTAATTTATGGAGTGAAAGATGAATAAATTTAGTCGAACTTGGTGGGGCGATCGATTTATTAAAGCATTGGAAGCTTTTACCGATGACGCCAGACTACAACGCGGACGTTCCTATGCTCGTGGTGGTAAAGTATTGAGTTTTGATATTGAGCAAAATTACATCACGGCTAGAGTCAAAGGGTCAGTTAATCCCTATTTTGGAGTTTACAAAGAACCAACATACAATATTTCAATTGAAATTACTCCCATTGCTAAAGCACGTTGGAATAAAATTATTCATGAACTTTCATCTGAAGCAAGTGTCGTTTCCCGACTGCTGCTTAATGAAGTTCCAGAAAATATTGAAGAAACTTTTTCAGAATTAGGAGTATATCTATTACCTCACAGTAGAAAGGACTTCAAAACTTCATGTTCTTGTCCAGATTATGCTAATCCCTGCAAGCATATTGCTGGGGTATACTATCTTGTTGCTTCCGAATTGGATCAGAATCCATTTTTGCTATTTGAACTGCGCGGATTATCAAAAGCAGAACTTCAGGCAAAACTAGCTGAGTCACCTTTAGGTAAAGCACTTTCTGACGGACTTTATGCCAAAGAAGTTAAGATAGAAGCCTCGACTTCTTTATACACAAAGCTTTATAAACAGCAAATTGACCAAAAACCAAGCGCTAGGGAATTTTGGTTAGGAATAAAGCGATTACCTCAAACAATCGAAGTTGCAACTCCCAGCGCCGTCTCTGCAATTTTGATTAAGAAACAAGGTGATTTCCCCGCTTTTTGGCAAAAGGATAATTCTTTTATTGAAGCAATGGAAGAATTATATCTGCGAGTGAAAACGAAGAATCAGAATTTGATGTGAGGTGATCTGCATCTGTTTGATAAATTTATGATACTAGGCTTAACACCTCACTACAAAATTTCAGTACGCTCATATTTAACAGATGTGATATCACCTGGATAGAAGATCTTATGTTATGTTGACTTGCTCGCACCCCCATGGAGTTAATTTAGCCACTCTTGTAAAAAAATGTATTTAGATTCAACCTTTCTGTATTTGTAACTGCTAGAATTTTTACGCTCACAATTGCACAAGACAATATAAATCTGTGTATATAAAGCAATCCCTCAAAACTTCTGTCTCTATTACCTTTTGATTGGCTTTGCACACATCAAATGAAAAGTCAATATCTATACTTTTGCACTTAGCAGAAGTTTGATAACTATTTACTGTTGACTGTTGACATATTTACTCAGGTTGCAAAAGGAAGTCGTTACAATGTTAAGAGACATAGCTTATTCTTTGATTTCGGCAGGCTATAAAATACCCAAATCTGTAGAAGAAAAAATAGGTCGATTTTATTACCAAATTTACTTAGCGGCTCTTTTGAAGAAATTAAGAATTAATTGTGTTCTTGATGTGGGAGCTAATATCGGTTACTTTGCAGAAAACATCAGGAAACTAGGCTATAAAGGACATATTTTTAGTTTTGAGCCACATCCAGAAATATTTCCCACTCTTCAAAAGAACTTTAAAGACGATACCCTTTGGAGAGGATATGATTTGGGACTTGGAAGTGAGGATACTTTGGCTACCTTTAATTTGAACACCTATTCAGAACTGAGTTCATTTCTAGTGCCTAATGCTAGTATGCCAAAAACTGTTAATTCCTGTGAAGTCAAGATCAAGCGTTTAGACTCTGTTTTGGATGATATTCTCACTTTAGTACCTCAGCCGCGTATCTTTCTAAAAATGGATACTCAAGGATATGACATTGAAGTTGTTAAGGGTGCAAGTAAATGCATAGATAAAGTTCTGTGTTTGCAATCTGAAATATCTGTACGGGCTAATTACATTAACATACCTTCATATTTGGATGCCTTAAGGTATTATGAATCCCTAGGTTTTGAGCTTGCTGATTTATTTGCTGCCTTTCGTAATTCCGAAGGTTATGTTACTGAATATGATTGTTTGATGGTGCGTTCTAAAACATTGGATGTTGCTGAAATTCATTAATCTGTTGGGATACATCACACAAAATAGGAATGAAATAACGTAGACGCGCTAGACAAGCGAAGCGAGGCTTCCAGAGGAAACGCACCTTAAAGTGGCACAATTAAGATTGACTTTAAAATTATAAATGAGCCAATCTATTGTGCTACTATTACGCAATGTCTGAACTTATTAAAAACTTCTCCATTACATAATTAGTGAAAGTTTCCCCCCGACGAGTCACTTGTTGTTCTTTGACAACTGAGAATCTCATATGCTGGAAAAATGGCTTTGCTGTAATACTCGCTTCAGTAAACAGGCGATCCAACCCTAATTCCAATGCTTTTGCCTCAATTGCCTGATAAATTTGACTCCCTACTCCGCGACGCTGATAGTTTTTGTGGCAGTAAAAGCAATTAATATGACCATTGGGTTCTAGCTCCCCAAAACCAACAATTATTCCCTCTTCATCTGCAACATAGGTAAATATTTTTAAACAAACTTCTGACCAATTTCTAAAGTAAATATTATCTGGTGCCCAAGCTTTAACTTGATTGTTTGAGTAATCGCGGATGTTGACTTCACGTACTGTTTCGTGGTATAGCTGTGCTATTTGCTCAGTGTCTTGTGTACGAAACAACCGTATTTCCATTAAGATCACTGTGTAATGTATTCTAAATCTGACACCGTTTTAGTGGTTGTCCATTGACAAGATGACTTTCAACCAGTTCAAGCTTATAAAGCCTCTGTTGATATATTAAAGCAGTTTTCACCTAAATGAACCACACCGTTTGTAAGGGTGCAAACAAGATCGCCCCTACGACTGTAGTCTATTTACCTGAAAATGGCTATAAAGCAACGGCTCCTGCTTCACAATAGTCTTAGGACTTACGCACGAGTTACTAATGAACTTGACTGTGAGATTGCGCGCCAGACGTCGTAACGAGTGCAACTACGTTATTTTTGCATAAGTCCTGAGTCTAAACAACCAGAACGACGAATTTCTACCTGATTTTCTAGCTACCGAGTTGGTATTAAGGTTATCTGTATCGAACCATCGCCTATTTTTGCAACAGAGCTACTTTCACCTTCTAAGATAAGTTCTTCACCATAGGCAGTCTTCTTGTTAAGAATGGCAGCAATTTCTTGACAGCAAGCTTGTAGTCGTTGAGCTTCTGCAGCAGTCACATTTGTGGCTATCTGGTTAATTAATTCGCTTGAACCAGCTTTGTGTGAATCTGTCTGCCAAAGTGGGATACTCTTGCTTTGATTTGTCCTTCTCCATAGTTGCGGGGTTGTGTTATGGAGCCGGAGAAACTGGCGGCTGAAATGGCGTCTATCAAAATAGCCTACTGCTTCAGCAATCCGCTCTACTGACTGGTCAGTTTCAACAAGCAAACGGCGAGCCTCTGCCATCCGACGCTCGATAATCCAATTGAGCACGGTCTTTCCAGTCTCTCGCCGTACAAGGTCAGTCAGATATGCAGGAGAGCGACCGACTGCCTCAGCTACCTCCCGAAGACTAATATATTGTTTATAATTATTTTCAATAAACTGAAAGACACTGTTCAGTAGGGGTTGGGACTGAAGCAATAACTTCTCAAACCTTGACACTATTGACGTGTCAATATCTATGTTAACGTTATAGGAGTTGATGTCACTAAGTAAGTAATTGGAGTCCATAACATTACCCTCATTCATTTGCTTAAATAGACTGCACTCTCCTATCAGATGCACCTGAGTTTGAGTAGAACGCAGACATTTTTGAGATCGAACAATTCTAAATTCTCTTTTTGGTCTAGCTTCATCAATTGCGGTTTTCAGTTTTTCCTCTGTTCCCTATAATTGTGGTTGTAAAAGTTTAGGGCGAATGTTGTTCCTTAGAAAATAGCTATATTTGCTTTCTGTTAACGCCTGATCCAATGCAGCAACTCATCGGAAGCATAAACATCGCGATAAAAATTAAGTTGCTCGGATTTGAAGTAGCATGCACCTCTGTGCCCACGTCGAAGAAAGGTTTGGTTTCCCTTGGCGATTATTTCCTTTGTTATATCGTCAGTACAATTCCACTCACTGTAAACAACTTCACCATTGAACATAACAATTGGCCAAGCCATTGTTACGCCAGGTTGAGCGAGGATTGCCCACCAATGGACTTCTCTATTTACCGCTACGGTTTTGCTATAAAAAGGTCCGTCAGCACAGAAATAGACAAGACTATTGGCATACTCACCAGCTAAAAGATCACCCCGTCCTTGTCGCAGCGCTTCACAGTGGCTTGGCCACCATTCCCTGTTTTCCTGTTCTATTTGCGCTAAGCTATATTCTGAAGTTATTTCCGGCAGTTTTTGTTCATATAGAGAAATATATTTTTCCCCGTTACTCAGCAGTCCTACTCTTAGTTCATCGGAAATTAGCCTTGGCTTAGAATAATCTGCAGATAGATTATTGTAGTAATTGGTTCGCTTCGTCATCTTGAGCCTCTACGAAAGTCTTAGCAAAATGCTTTAGTGCTGTCATAGCACTCCATTAAGCTTGAATCGCCACAAGCTCCGCTCGATATCCGTAACAGGTGAGAGGTTATGAATGGCGGGCGGTGACAAGCCTGTTTCCAAATAAAACCAGTTGTTAGACTGACAAGTGAGTTTTCGCCAATCTCCGAGGATACATCAGTAAGGACAGGCAAAATTTCTAAGAAATTTTCAATTTTTACCAAGAGATGCTATGATGAGATATACGCTAAACATAACTAGTGGTTACAAAACAAATGAAATTTCTGCTAGCTGTGATGTTCATGCTGGAAAAACTTGGGGAATAAAGATATTGTTGTCCTAAATGTGGATACAAAGCATACGAAGCTAGTGAGAAAGTCCCCGTGCATTAGCTGAGGTAAAGAGCGCGGCAACAGAGTAGATAGCACACAGAGCAGATCCTTGTCCACGTTGGTTTAGCACAATTGTATGTTTCTAAGTAAGGTTTTAGCAAGTTAAGATAGAAAACTTAAGGGAAAAAGTTTAAGTTTTTTTGTTGTATGTTACGTAAAGTTGCAATTGAAGAGATTTTCAGCCAATAGCAAATTTCGATCTAGGATTGGCTAACTTTGACAAATTTATCTCGATGCAAGGGGTTCTAGCGCTTGAACAAAGCTCCACCCCCTTTGAGAATTTGCAGGCGAAAAATAGCTATAAGCCCTACGTCAATTAGCGATGCATAGTCTGTTTTCACTGACTATGTGGACTACTACGTCAAAGTTTTCAGCATTTGAGTAAAATGTCAACATACAAAATACTTAACTTTATGTTAAGTTACTTATCGTGAGTTGTTTAACTTTTGTATAGCAAGCAAACTCAATAACGTCAGACATCAATCTATCAACTAAATTCAGCAAGGAAAGCAATCCAAGCTTAACTGACCTTCAGATTTTTAGATAACGCTTAGTAGATATAATCAAAATTTTGTCAATGTGTCAATGATAACAAATTAGACTGTTTGTTAACCTCTGTGCATCTACTTAAGCTTTATGAGCACTAAATCTTTTTCAAAAAAAAAGAAAACGGCTAAAAAGTTACACTTAAATACCAATAGCGAATTTAGCCCAATTCAGACTACGCATATTAATCAGACATCCAGATGTAGCATTTTTTCTCCATCTGAGTCTTCTTTGATCCCCTCACCTATTGCAGATATTTCGCTAAACCCACAGTTGGACATCGTGTCTCTCGAAGCAAGTCAGCAACTTGCACCTATCTCGGTGGCTGAGACGGTGGTCAAGATGTTGGAAGATATGGGAGTGGAATATGCGTTTGGTCTTTCGGGGGGTGCGATCGCACCCTTGTGGCATGCACTGCAACACAGTAACCTACGCGTACTGCACTTTCGTCATGAAGCGGGAGCAGCTTTTGCAGCCACTGAGGCGTACTTTGCAAGTGGTCGTCCTGTCGTCGTGTTTACTACAGCAGGCCCGGGGATCACGAACGCGTTAACCGGGTTATTCGCTGCACGCTGGGAGGGTGCTAAAGTAATTTTCCTGTCGGCTTCCACCTCGACATCGCAACGCGGACGGTGGGCACTCCAAGAAACTAGCACTTACACCATGCCCAACGCTGGAATTTTTACCTCGGGAGATCTGTTTCATTACGCAACCACTCTCGAATGCAGTGATGAACTGCCAGAGGTTAATCGACGGCTGGCGAAAGGCTTAGCCCGACCGGATGGCTTTGTCGCACACTTGAGTATCCCCACTAACATCCAAACAAGTTCAGTCGAGACATCGTTGCCACGAGTGAGTCTCTCTGTTGCTTGCGCAGGCGCAAGTGAGGAAACCATCTCAGAATGTGCGCGGTTCTTATCGGAAGGACCATTTGCCATCTGGGTTGGCTTTGGTGCAGGAGGTGCAGCAGCAGAGATTCGCCAGCTTGCAGAGAGAACGGGGGCTGCAGTGATGTGTTCACCACGCGGCAAAGGTATTTTTCCGGAGGATCATTCTCAGTTCGTAGGCGTTACGGGCTTTGCTGGGCATGAGTCGGTTTTGAGATATATGCAAGAGTATCGTCCTTTGCGGACGCTGGTACTTGGAACACGTCTTGGTGAATTTACCTCGTTTTGGAACGGTGCAATGATCCCCAAGCGGGGTTTTGTGCATGTTGACATAGACCCGGAAGTGCCAGGAACCGCGTATCCATCTGCTGAGACGTTTGCCATTCAGTCCGACGTGGGAGTGTTTGTGAAGTGGCTGTTGAAGCACTTTCCGAAGCGTCAAAGTCGATCAAAGGCTCTATCGTTTCCAAGACCTAAGCGTAATGTAATCAATCCCAGCGCGAGTGATCCGGTGCGACCCGAGGTACTTATGAATGTGATGCAACGAATAATCGTTGAGGGGAGCGATACGGTAGTGATGGCTGAGGGGGGGAACTCATTTGCTTGGGCAATTAACCTACTGCGATTTACCAAACCGGGTCGTTTCCGGATCAGCACTGGCTTCTCGTCTATGGGTCATTTCGTCACAGGTGTTGTGGGTGCTGCACTGGCACGCAAAGGTAAGGCTGTTGCCATTGTCGGGGATGGTGCCATGCTTATGAACAACGAGGTAAGCACAGCTGTCAACTACCAAATTCCTGCCGTTTGGATTGTGCTTAATGATGGAGGCTACAATATGTGCGACCAGGGAGTGGCAATGTTAGGGTTCAAGGGGATGGATGCAAAAATTCCACAGGCGGATTTTGTCAGAATTGCTTGTGGTATGGGATCTGACGGTATCCGCGTTGAAAGGGAGTCTGACATCCAGGCAGCATTAGAGAAAGCGATGGCTGCGACGGGTCCCTTCGTTGTTGACGTAGTCATCGACCCAACCCGGCTTGCGCCAATACGAGGTCGTATCGAGAGTCTGATTTCGCAAGGTGCTACGAATTACTAAGAGGAGATTTATCATGGTGCATCACCCAGTAGGTATTCGCTCGCTCGCACTGAGCTTTCCAAGCATCATACGTACAAATGATTACTACAGAGAAAAATACCCAGAGCTCGTTGCTCAGTCCGAGCAAAAAAGCTTAGCAAAGCTATTTTCACTTGCTGACTCCACTCCCAGCAATGAGTTTGACTTGGAGATGATGCCCTATTTGTCAGATCCGTTCCGTGGTACTGTCCAGCGACGGATTCTTGCTCCAGGAGAGTCGTCACTGATGTTGGAAGAACGCGCAGCTCGTGATGCTCTCGATGCAGCAAAACTTACTCCTAATGATGTCGATCTGATGATCGTCGCTTCTGTCTGGCCTGAACAACTTGGATTTGGCAATGCTGCTTTCCTTGCTCAGAAACTGGATCTGCGGGGTGCAGCATGGAATCTTGATGGAGCGTGGGGGAGTACTCCAGTAGCCCTACAAACTGCCTGTGCCCTGGTGCGAGCAGGAGAGTACCGCAATGTATTGGTTGTTATCTCATGCACGTACTCTCGCTTTGTCGATGAGGACGATACTGTTTCGTGGTTTCTTGGCGATGGTGCTGGAGCTTTTGTGGTTAGTTCAGTTGAATCTAACCAGGGAATTCTCAGTACAAAGACAGTTCATACTAGTGTTTTAAATGATATTGTTTGCTTGAATATGACGGAGGACAAGCAAGGCAATCCACAGATTCGCATGCAGCTCTCCAAGCATGCAAAAAAGGTATTCAGCGAAACAGCCGCAGGGCTTCTGCGTACCTGTTGCGAGGGCGCTGCTGCTGCTGCGGGTGTAAGTATCGAGCAAATCGACTTTTTTCTTTTCAATACACCCACTGCTTGGTTTGCAAGCTTTGCTACGCGCGTACTGAGCATTGACCCAGAGTGCACACTCAACCTTTATCCCCAGTACGCAAACATTGGACCGGTTCTTACCGTAGCTAATCTGTACCACGCTGCACAATTGGGCAAAATTCGTGAAAACGACTTGGTTCTCGTCTATGGTTTTGGTGCAGCAGGGGTCGCTTCTGCAAACGTGATGCGCTGGGGTAATGTAGCACTGGGTCTTGATCCACATCTCAATGAATCTGACTTGGCAGTGAAAAGTTTCTCAGACAGGAGTCTGGCTTATTGTTAAGAATATCTTCCAAGATGGAAGGCATATCCAGCAAGTGACTATGCAAAAACAAATTCTCGCAACAGGATTTTTCCTGTTGTCTTTCATGTTTCCGCTTACAGCATTTTTCAGGTAATTAAACCACAATTTGCCGTAAGCTAGACAGTAGAGTGATTGTTTGATTCGATGCCAATATCTTATTCAAGAGATTTACGTTGTCGTGTGATAACAGCGTGTGTTGCCAAAGAAGGTTCCCAACGCCAGTTAGCTCAAAGATTTAAGGTCAGCCTATCATTTGTGCGAAATTTGCTGCGTCATTACCGGACAAATGGACAAATCGAAGCTAAACGACGTGGGGGATACCTCAAACCTCTAATTCAGGATGAACACCTAATAACCCAAGTTGCGGGTTATCAACCTGTGGGTGCTTTGCACTTGAATAGTCG
>NZ_JCACKO010000112.1:0-2965 GCF_059505445.1 Brasilonema angustatum
CTCCAAATGATTATCATTCTTGCTTTGGGTGATTTTATTGCTTGGAAGTCCCTCGACACACGTGAGTGCCACGGCAATTCAGACGGTGGGCAGCAAAGGGTACGACGCCTTCGCGATCGCGATCGTCACTACCGATCAGTAGCGATGCTCCAGCAGGGAGCGCTAGCATTGCTGATCGCAACTTTAGGCTTCTGAGAGACGAAATCTACATACATAATTTCTTTACGGTGTAAACTAACTGAGGGATATTGCGTCGTGCATTATATATCTGTGTTTAAAGAATTACTGAATGAAAAACCGAGAGTAAACTTGACAGAAAACCCTAAGTTTGCAATACCCTCAATGAGCAAGCTTTTTGATGCTTATTGTTAAAAAATATTATCTGTTTTACTAAATTAAGTTGCTGGATATTAGTATAATTTTGTTTAGTAACAAATTAGGCAATTACGCGGTTCAGTTTTTGAACCTAAGACTACTCATAATTCCCAGGAACAGTAAAAATGAACGAAAACAAAATAAACTATAACGGCAGATTTGAAATAAATGAGCTGATTGATCATGCCGTGAACAATGCAGTGGCACGACGCAGCCAAGTTATAGATTCAGAAGATGCTTTGTTAGTTTTGACTGAAACAGAAGCGCAAGGCATAGTAGGTGGTGCGGCGGCGGCAGTTTCCAAAACGCCGCTTATAACAACTGGTAAGATAGCTGCCGAACCAACTCCCAAACCTATTTGTCAGCCGATTGTACTTGGGCTAATTGCTGTTGACTCCTCAAAAGCATAATATTCGAGCCTTAACAAAGATACTCTTCGCTGGAGGTTCGATTGATAGAAAACATTGCGACTGAGAATACTACACTTTGCCCCAGCGCTAGACCAGAATCAGCAGATAGTGTTGTCTTTGGTGTTGTCAGTGGGACGGTGGCACAACCCCGTATAGCTTATCTCAAGCAGCCGCAGCCTGTCACGGATGAACTAATAGCAAAGTCTAGCCCTGCGACACCAGCAGAAATTTTTCGGACGGCAGGACGCTGTGTAGAATCGGGCTGTATGCATTTTGACGGTAAAGATTGTCGTTTGGCACAGCGGATTGTAGAGAATTTATCTGTAGTGGCTGAGGAACTTCCACCCTGTTCTATCCGGCGAAATTGTCGTTGGTGGCAGCAGGAAGGCAAGACAGCTTGTATGCGTTGTCCGCAAGTTGTTACAGATACCTACAACCCGTCTCAACTCATACGAGATGTGGCGAAACCAACTGCCCTTTAGGCAAAGCTTCCATCTGTAGTAAAGTTATTTGACCAAGAAAGGGGTGTAGGAGTATAGGGGTGTGGGGGTGTAGGGGAGCCAGTACTGTTCGCGCAGCATGGCACTTTGTGCCATAGGAGAGTTTCCCGACAGAGGTATCTGGTGAGACCAGCGCTGCAGGAGGGTTTCCCTCCGTAGGCGACTGGCGAACCCGAAGGGCGTGTGTAGGCCATAAGAGAGATTTTTCTTTGTGGTGCACCCCTGCCCCGGAACCAAAAGGGTTCAGTGCCCCACTAAATTAAAAATTTAGTGGTCTTTTATTGGTGGTGGATCCGGTGCCCGCACCAATAACTCTTACCCCTTACAACCCCAGATGCTACCCTTCGGGAAGCCGCCCTCCGGGCGTCTACAAGTCGGGAAACCCGCCCACGGCACTGGCTCCTCTTACACCCAACGTTGTTGACACTCGCCCTCGCCCTTATGTCCGAAGGACATGGGGCTAATGGGTGACAGCTAGCGATGATCAACAAAGTCAACGTACAGCAACCACATTAACAATTTCTGGACAATACGACTTGATTGCCTGCTCAATTCCTTGAGATAAAGTCAGAGTTGAAGTCGGACAATTACCACAAGCTCCAATTAATTTGACTTCAACTGTATCAGGTGGTTTAATATCCACTAATTCCACATCACCGTTATGACTTTTTAAACCTGCACGGACTTCATCAAGCGCTTGCTGAATACGTTGCGTTAGCGGTGCTATAGGAGGCTTTACAAGTTCGTGATAAAGCAGAACTCCATAAACAACTTCGTCTTTAACAGCACTACGTAGAGCTGGCATAGATTCTTGCTTCACAGTTTTAATTAAACGTGTCAATGCCTCTTTGTGTAATGCTTCTATGGCTCGTTTTAGACCTACAACGACACCCCTGTAAGTTTCATCCCACTCAGAGATAATTGCCTCATAACGGCTGATTTCTTTGACTAATTCTTCAAGTGTGTCATCGGTCATTGTTCCATTGCCAAATAAATTCCTTCAAATTTTACTCAGGACTTAAAATGACTAAAAACTCATTTTGCTTTGAAGTCTTTGAGGATAAATTGAAAACTGCTGTCAAAACACTTTTTGTTGCAATATCCCAATAGTAAACCAAAAATACTCTATTAATTGCTAGTTTATATTTTATTAGAAATGCTTGATATAAGGTGAGAGTTAATCAATATACTATTTTAATAGAATTTTTTATACTCTTAAAGTCTTTTCAAGAAGTGAAGAAATCATTTACTGATGCAGATTAATTACAATAATATAAATAAAAAAACATGTCTTAACTAACTTATTACTCCTATACAAAATCTTTTAGTATAATTTTTTCTGTTATGTGATTATTCTTGATGTCATTTTTTAATTCATCAAATAACTTAAATATATTGTCAAAATTTCATAATTTTTTATAATTTTGTAGAGCGTAAAACAAAAAAAATAGCTCATAATTAAAGCTATATAGGAATCCTAAATCATTTATGAAAAATCTTAAGTAGTGTAGGGTGGGCACTGCCATAAAAACCCTCATATGGTGGGCAGGATCTGACTGGCAGTGCCCACCCTACGTGTGTTTCAAAAATCAAATAAGATTCCTATAGCAACGGACATATTGGTTAGCTCCTAAGAAACACATTCGGTAGGTGTGGAAATAGGGATGAGTTCTAAGCCAA
>NZ_JCACKO010000113.1:0-9857 GCF_059505445.1 Brasilonema angustatum
GAAAGCCCTCGAAGCTACATTTAGTATTAAATATTACAAATATCGTGCTGAAGCCTTGACTGGACTTGCGCCACATCTAACTTCTATTAAATTTGATTTATGGTGTGAAATTCTCCATAACTTGTCCTACCAATTTCGTGACCAATTCTTACAAAATATTCCTATACTAAGTGATGCCATTATTGAATTAGGTGGTATTAAAGCCTTGAGTGCTACTGTTAGTGCTATTCAAGAAGTGTGTAGGCAGTGGCGGTAAACACGAAAAAAAATTGTCATTAGACATCTCCGAAAAATGCCAATACCGCTCTAAGCTCGACAAAATCCATTTAGGCGGCATAGGTTAAGGTATCGGTCAAACGTTCTAACAAAGTACGAGGAATATTTCTACCATCTGAGTTGATGGCTCCGAAATTGAAAAAGAAACTCCAGTGGGAATACTTAACGGAAAAAGTCAGATGCTGACAGTATCGATGCTTGGTGATGGAAGCTCAGAAAGCCTCTTTCAGCTAATATCTCTAAGTCTTGAAGTGTTAAAGATAATTGTGTACATAGATGCGATACGCTACGCTGACCATTACAAGCCAATAGGATCTCACCAAGTCGAGATCCTATTGGCTTGATCTGCAACTGATTTGTGGAAGACATTGTCAAAAGGAGATAGTAATCACCTTGAAGCCCAGATTCAGGCACTCGACCCTCATTCAAGGTTGTGAGCAGACTATCAGGCTCATGCCGGAAAAAGACAATGCGATATTGAGGATTCAAATGAGGAAAGAAATCCTCTGAAACGCCTAGTTTTAAGCTGTTATTGCCAACTACCTGTTCAGGTATAAATCTCATTAGAGAAAGCACGGAAATCTCAAAACGCAAAATTTCTTCCAGAAATTCATTCTGAATCGTGCCTTGCTCAAGTTGAGCCAGCAAGAACTCCCCGAAGCGGACGGCTTCCTGCTGGTAGTAAAAATTGCGCGGCGGCTGTGTTTGCCAGTAAATATTGAATACCTGGTTGAGATTCTGAGTATTTAGCACTGTGCAGGTTTTCGGCAACAGATTTACCAGCATGCTAAGACGAAATGAACGATGAAGCATTCTACCGATGCCAAGCCCAGGCGTCCGAGCCAAAAATACTAGGCGCTGATGTTCTAGGGGAGTTAGATCAAATACCCCTAGAGCCAAATCAGGACTGGTCAAAACTTGCAAGCAAAACTCTGAAGACATCACTAATTCGGATAAAGCCTGTTGAAAACCTACAAGTGTCATAAAGTCATTCCTTTATCGGCTGGCTTTCCAAATCGTTTTAGCCCTACTAAGTTCTTGTTTGAGCAGTTCAGATCCCATGCGATGGTAATGTGTCCCAAAGACTTCAAAGACAATACCAGCAACATTTGGGGCTTTGGGCAGAAGTTCCTCCAGTAGTTGCCAAACTGCTTCTGGACAAACTCCTGAGTGAGCGTCTAGATAGAAACCTTCCATCACCATTCCGCCTGCGAGATGGATTTCTACCACTTGGGTTAAGTCAAGGTTGCTAAGAAAATCCCAAGGATCAAAACTATGGTTGCAGGCATTGACATAAACATTATGAAGGTCGAGTAAAAGCCCACAGCCAGTTCGAGCTGTAAGTTGATTGAGGAACTCTGCTTCACTCATCTCTTGGCTGGGAATCTCAAAATAATAGACATTGTTCTCCAGCAGGAAAGGCACTGAGACTTCTTTGTGGACGTGGTTTACCCTCTCTACAAGCATCTCCAGGACTTCTGCATCATAGGGAACTGGCATGGTAAGCCCCACATCGATAAGATGACCAGATGCCTGCGCTAAGCGACTAAAGGATAAATGATCGCTGTGCCAAGGGAAGTGATACTGTCGCTGCCATTTCGCAATCTGGGCTACATGTACACGATCAAACCGATCTGCGCTGCCAATGGACAGCCCAATGCTATGAGCAATAATCGGCTTGTGTTTTGCAAGAAATTCTAAAAACCCCTGAGTATTTCGATTTTCTTCGTAGCGAGGAGTCGCACTAGAACCCAAATCATTCCAGAGGGTATCTGGAATAATCTCTAGGAAATCAAAGGTGTCCAAGTGAGCTTCTACAAAACTTTGCAGCGGAGCTTGAAATGAAAGACCGACGCCGAGTTTGGGAAGAGCAGACAAAGTGTTGGCGTAGTCCTTTGGTTCCTGTTCTAGTGCAAGCATAAAATTGCTATCTCTAATATCAGATGAGGTGGTCGCAAATCGCCAAATAAATGAAGATAGCGAAGTGATAATATCGCTCAGATGTAATTGAAAACCACTCCGTTATTCACCACTCATTGCAAGTAAATGCACCTATTACTGTCACCGCTGTTCAAATTGTTGGCAGAAGTTATCTACTTTTGAAGATATCTGACCACTAACTATTACAGATAGGCTAGTCAGGATGATTCATGAAATAAAATGCAAAACTTTGATTGGATAAAGTGCGTTAGCACTACTCGTAACGCATCCTAAAAAAGCTGCTCTTTATTTAATTCACTTCTTAATGTTGATGACATCCTGATACTGAGGAGTCACCTTTGGATCAACTCCAGAACGACAGCCAGGACAGGCACCTACATTGGTATACTTAACATCGAGAGAGCTTTTACCGCCAGTCACTTCCTTAGCTTCTTGTTCAGATAATTCTTGAAACTGCTCTAAATCTTTCAACAAAGACTGATCGATCATGATTTTTCTCCACATATATAAATTAAGTTAAATTCGGTGAAAGATTGCTAAATCTCCAACCAAATAAACTTATCATATTATATAGGAACCCGGTTAAATTTTTGAGTCTTGCATCAAAGAAGTGGAATTCACTGCGCTTATCGGGCAACGATGCAGAAACTGCCCAATCATGCGATACGTGGAGCGTGACGCAATCATGCGTATCGCACTGATAAAAGAACATGGATCGCTAGAAGAATTGAAGCAGCGAGTCACCAAACAATAATAAAATTTGTTACACTGCACGAGTTACGTATCAGTGAGTACTCTTTTTCGTACGAAAATGGATACTCGTAGAGTGCAGAACGAGTAACCGTAAAAGGGTTGGCACTTTCGGTGCAGGTTTTCCCCCAGACAAGACAAGATAGAATGAAATATGAGTGAATGAAAAAATAGGCAGCATAAGAATATGGAAATAAGTGCTCGTAACACTTTCAAAGGTACTGTCAAAGAAATTGTCACCGGATCTGTTAACGACGAGATAACCTTAGAAATCGCACCAGGAGTAGAAGTCACTGCGGTTATCACAAAAACTTCAGCAGAAAGCCTAGGACTCAAACAAGGAAAAGAAGCTTACGCCATCATCAAAGCATCAGATGTGATGATTTCTGTTGATTAGACGACTTTTTTCTACCTAAGTCTGGCATCTGTTGATGACGCCGGAAGCCTACACTGTACTGTAATCAGTCAGTGTAGGTAGTTCACCCAGAGAAATTAAAGTGGATTAAGGCTGCCGGAAATATTTGGGTTTTAAAGGGGAAGCAGGACCAGAGAGTACTAGGATGTTTCTAACGTTGCTGACATAACGTCCTCCTGCTTTATCACCAGGAACCACTAGACGAGCAAATCCCTCATCTGTATCTGTCAAATATTGGATGCTACCATCGCTTGCTTTTTTTGCATATGCAACTAGTACTTGTTTCCCTTCAAAGTTGGGGTGAATTTCACCAATACTTACGATCGCCCCATAGCAGTCAGTGGCTTCAGCAAGAACGTACTGTCGCAGAAAAGCGTTTTTAGGATTTTGACCGGAATTACCAGCTTTAAGTCCTCCTGAAGAAATCTCATTATTAATTAACTCCCACAAAGGGACTCCGTAGTATGTTTCTGTTCTCGGACCTGATCCTGTTTGGAAAGACACAGTAACTTCGGTCACGACTGCTGGGTTTTGGTTCTTTAAATTTTCTTGTAAATTTATAAGCTTTTGCAAGTCGAAGGTTGTCGGATTGTTGACTTCACCACCCAAGCGCAATGTCTGAGAAACACCGCCTGGGCACGCATTTTCTTCCCACGGTGCTGGTGTTTTTTCTGATTTTAAAAGAGAATGGTTCCCTGGCGAAGCGAAAGTCGCTTGCCAAAATCCCAATATGGACAGTGTTAAAGACACAATTGCGATCCGACGAGTAAAACGCATAAAACATACCTCTGTAATTGTTAAAAATTTGCTTCTAGTGACAGTAAGTAGCCACTTTCCTGAGTGTTCGCTTTTTGGAAGATGCTGATGTTTTCTTTAGAACTAAACCAATACCAACAGCAAGGATAATACCACCCAAATTGTGTGATTCGGGAACCGAAGTGGAGTGAGTAGAAGATGGGGAACTAAATCCGTACTTCGCCAGAATTTGTTGTCCGGCTGGCAAAAGAATATACTCAGCAAGTTTTGCGCCGTTAGGGCTAGCATTTTTGAGTACAGTCAGTCCATAATCGCCTTTGACTGCGAGGTTGTCTGGCAATTTTACCAATTGTAAGTTGGGTGATAGTTCTAAGGCAGCCAAAGCACTGGTGTAATAAACCGGATAAATATCTGCCTGTTGAGCTTCTTCGAGATAGTAAACTATGCTACCCCCAGGGCTATTTCTCTCGGGTGGTAGTGATCCTGTGAAGCGTATGGCTTTCGCATTGAGTTGTTCAAAGCTACCTGGTCTTATTTGGTCGGCTTTACGGAATATTTCTATGGCATAGTCTCCTAAAGGATCGCGTCCAGGTTGTGCAATCCCCAACTTAACGTCTGGATTCAGGAACTGGTCTAAAAGGTTATCTGTTGTCAGTGACACTCTTGGAGAGGCGATGGCTTCGCCGGCCCTACGCCCCAATCCGGCGGAGCCGAATTGCCCCGAATCTTCGATTCGGGGAGAGGGCTGTCTGAAAGACAGCCCTCTGGGCGTGACACGGGCGATCGCATAAAGGGGATTACTGGCGAATATCAACACTTGTCCACTCAAGTTTTTTTGATTGAGAGCGATCGCATTACCTGTATCAGCACTAGCAAATACATCCGCCTGTTCACCGTTTTCCAAACGTTCTCGTAAGGAACCAGACGAGGCAAATTCTGTTTTTACAGGAATTCCATATTGCTGGGTAAAAACATTAGCGACTTCTGACAATGCACCCCTCAAACTGCCAGCTGCATAAAGGGTTAGAGTAGGAGGTTGAGACTGGCTTGAATTTGTCAGCGTCAAAGCTAAAGACTGATTTGTCAGGCAGACATTAAAAGCGCAGGTTATCAGTGAGACAGCTAGCAGATATTTTTTCATAGGTATTTAAGGCGGATGATAAGAAGTCTAATGACTCTAGTCGTGGCTAGTAGTCACCTTCCTGAGTTTTCGCTTTTTAGAAGATGCTGATGTTTTCTTCAGAACTAAGGCGATACCAACACCAAGAACCATACCGCCCCAATTCTGGGATTCAGGAACGGAAACCAAGGATTCTGAACTAAATCCATATTTCGTCAGAATCTTTTGTCCAAAAGGAGAAAGGATATATTCAGCAAGCTTCTTCCCGTCAGGACTGGCATCTTTGAGTACAGTCAGTCCATAATCGGCTTTGACTGCGAGATTGTCTGGTAATTCCACCACTTGCAGGTCAGGTGCAATTTTCAAGGCTGATAGTGCACTCGTGTAATAAGCCAAAAAGACATCTGCCTGCTTAGTCTCTTCCAAAAAGTACACTAAATTATTTTTTCCATCGGGAACTGGTGGAGAACTTGGTCCACCAACCAACCGCAAAGCTTTTGTATCTAGCGTTTGAAAACTACCTGGTCTCAAAGTATCGGCTTTGCGAAAGATCTCCTGTGCATAATCTCCAGAAGGATCAGATATGGGGGTTGAAGTACCTAGTTTAATATTTGAATCTAGCAATACGTTTAAAAGGTTATCTGGTGTGACAGACAACCCCGGTTTCACAACAAGAGTCATGCGATTGCTAGTGAAGTTTACCACAGGTTCACTCAAACCTTCTTGATACAGTTTGAGAGGATTTCCGACGTCAGCACTAGCAAAGACATCAGCCTGTTCCCCGTTTTCCAGACGTCCCCGCAGTGTTCCAGACGGACCAAATTCTGTTTTCACAGGATTTCCGTACTCTTTGGTGAACTCATCAGCTACTTCTGACAACGCACCTCTCAAACTGCCAGCCCCGTATAAGGTGACGGTGGACGGTTCAGACTGATTTTGATTTGTCAAGGAAGCTGCAATTGCCTCAGAAGTCGGCATTATGTAGGAAACACAAGTTACGAGAGAGACGGCAAGCAAACATTTTCTCATATTGTTTTATTGGTAGAATTTCAAAACAGTGTTATCGTTTCCTGGCTCTTTACTAAATTTCAGCTTTTGTCGCATCCATTAATCTCTACGAATAAACTCTGATATATATATTTCGGTTTTTGTACGTTTTGATAATGTACCAATAAGGTTGGTGGAAATCAAGTTAGCTATATTTAAGATTTATTAAAAGTCATGGCGAGCACACGAGCAGTGAGTGTAATAGTGTGGGGCTAAGACATTTTCATGGCAAGTGCAGAGTGATTCTCTTGTGAATGACTTACTTAAAACTGTTACATAGTGTTACCAACAATGTTGGAAAAAGCAGCAATTGATACAGTTTTGCTAATCCATCTAGGCTTTGATGTTACTAGGGGGCGGTATCTCCTGTTCAGGGTATACCAACCAATTTTGTAAATCTTCAATTAATTTGGTGGGTTAGGCGAAAACTCTGCGGTCACTCAAAACTACGTCTGTTGCTAAGCATGAATTCCGCACTATCAACAATAGCAACTATAAAAGCGAGCCGTCTGACAACAAGGCTTCGCCGACGCTTTGATATCAAACCTTCAAGAACAGCGCCAGATTTACTGACCCTGTTTGAGGTTATCGGTTACACTGTTCTTCTGGAATCAGATATTAACATAGGTAGACACAAAGCTCAGCTTAGTAGCAATGATCAGGTAGTTTTATGGACTCGCCTTAGCAACGCCTTGAAGCAAATTAACCCCAAAGTTCCATGTGAGGTCATTGAAACAGTCATATCTGGGCTGATTAGCACCTACAGTTCTGACTTACTGGAAAATAACCGTCGTTTTCACAAACTCCTAACTGAAGGAGTTGATGTTGTTTACCACAACGGTGATCAAATAGTTCATGACAAGGTGTGGTTTATTGACTTGTCTAATTTGCTCTCTAATGACTGGTTAGTGATTCATGGGTTTAATATTGTTGAGGAGTGTGATATTCACTATCTCAATACCATTGTCTTCATCAATGGATTACCTTTAGCAGTCATTGCTTATACTGAGTGTCAGGACAAAAAAGCTACTCTCCAAAAAGCATATCAGCAACTTCAGTCCTACAAACAACAAATTCCAACTCTGTTTTTCCACAATGCCCTTCTTATCATTGCCTGTAGAAATCAGGCACGAGTTGGTACTTTAACATCTAGTTGGAAACAGTTTTTACCTTGGTGTTCAATTGATGGCGAAGACTTTCCACATCAAGGAGAAACAGAACTAGAAGTATTGATTCAAGGCATTTTTGATAAGCGGCGTTTCCTAGAATTAGTCAAGCATTTCATAGTATTTGAGAAAAACGCAGCGAGTCTCAGCAAAAAACTGCTTCGTCACCCTTTTTGTACAACACAAAACCCGAAAAGTCGTTCAAGGTTGATATGAATACGAACACAAATTGGAACGAACAAGAAATCGTCCAAGAATTTAGAAGAATCGTCAGTCACTCGTTTCCACAAATTGGTGCATTACTAAACCAGTGTCATCTAAAAGTCATTCAATCTTTCTGTGGACAACACAGTCCTCAGTTCCTACCTTACATTGCAATTTATTGTCCTAAAGACATAATCGGTGTTATAAAAGCAGAAATCTATGTCTTTAGAGAAGTCGCTTTTTTTCTAGGATTAAGTAAGGTTGTTTGCCTAAATGCAACATGCTTGCTGCATGATCCTCAGTCAAAGCTCAAGCAAGAGAATCCTCAGTTGTGGTTAGAATTGCAGTGGATTGTCACACAAGAAAAAGGAAGTGTGCCATGAAGACAGGACTTTTCTGCAATTATGAGAATTATCACTCTGATGCGCGTCGCGCTATTTTGGAACAAGTGGCGCTAGTCAAACACGCAGAAAGTTTGGGTTTTGAAGAAGCTTGGGTGACAGAGCATCATTTTAGTGATTTCAGTGTTAGCCCGTCAATTTTGGTGTTGATTGCACACTTAGCAGGCGTGACTAAAACTATTCGCTTAGGTTCAGCGGCTGTGCTGTTGGCATTTCATGACCCAATTCTTGTTGCAGAAGATATTACCACACTGGATAATCTTTGCAATGGGCGACTTGCTATAGGTATTGCTAAAGGTGGCCCATTTCCCGAACAAAATAAGCACTTTAACACTCCAATGAGTGAATCCCGTGCTAAAACGCTAGAAGCATTGATGCTGATTCATAAGCTACTGTATCACACTGATGTGTCGTTTCTTGGCAAGTATTATCAGTGCGATCGCGTCTCAATTTACCCAAAACCTTTGCAAAAAGAAATTCCAGTATACGTCGCAACGAGTGATGAAGAAGCAATTGGGTTTGCTGCTTTAAATTCTTTTGGTTTGATGGGTGGAGCACCATTTACTCTGGATAGACTTAAGAGTAATGTTACTAAATACCGTGCGATCAATTCCAGTGGTTCTGATAAGTTCATGGTGGCACGATTCTTTTTTGTTGCTCGTACATATGATGAAGCGGTGAGTGAGGCTTTACCTTTCATCCGTACTTTTAGTCAAAGAATGAAGGGGTTGAATGCTAAAGCACAAAAACATGGCAATAGCAGTCAACATCTCCAGCCAAATGATGGTCAAAAAAGCACTTTTGATGAAGATCAATTGCTGGAAAATTCAATTATTGGTGATGTTGTTACTTGCAGGAACAAAATTAAGCGGTTTCAGGATGAGCTGAATTTGGGCACTTTGGCACTCAAACCTGCTTCGTTGAATTTGCAAAAGAATTTTGAGAGTTTGACGCTCTATAACCAGGAGGTACAAGGTTATGTTTAAGCGCGTCGGTTGGGGGGGTCTTACAAAACTAAACACCACTAATAGCAACAGTATTGCGGTATCATCCACTACTCTTTAATATTCAATAAACCCGCAGAATCTACATCCAAAAATAACGTCGCCTGCTGCTGCTTACGGAGAACAGAAGCCGGACAATCTGTAGTAATATCCTCCTCCAATATCTGTTTCACTATCTTCGCCTTACGTTTTCCTGATGCAAGACAAATGATTTTTTTTGCCGAACAAATCATTGAGAGAGTAACAGTAAAAGCATATTGGGGCACACTTTCCAAATTGGAAAAATACCCTGTATTGACTTGTTGCTGACGGTTCACAGTATCTAGTTTCACAAGTTTCAATGTATAGGGGTCATTAAAATCTGCGACTGCTGGATCATTAAAAGCCAAGTGCCCGTTTTCACCAACACCAAGACAGCATAAATCAATCGGTTGTGCTTGCAGGAGTTTGGTGTAGCGATCGCATTCTGCCAAAGGTTGCATAGCATCACCTTCTATATAGTGAAATTCCTTGGGAGTAACCCGCATTTCAACCCGTTCCCGTAGATAGCACCGGAAACTAGCCGAATTATCCGCAGAAATGCCCAAATATTCATCAAGATGAAAGCAGGTAATTCGCGACCAATCTACACCACCTAATGCTATCAAAGCATCAAGAAATTTCATTTGGGAGTTGCCCGTCGCTAGCAATATAGCCGCAGTATCCTTTTGCTCAAGGGTGCGCTGGTTAGAGTCGATGGCGGGTATTATCCCGCGCACCTCTCTGTTAGATCCGAGC
>NZ_JCACKO010000114.1:0-9746 GCF_059505445.1 Brasilonema angustatum
TACCCTTGTCTAATTTTACCAGACTGTATTGGACTCAACCGAAAACTGCTATAATGCTTTAAGATGTTGCTTTTGACTAGATGCAGATTTTTTCTTGACGAGTAAGACTATCAAACCAACTAAGACAATCCCATATATACATTGAGGTTCTGACACGGAGGTTGAGGGAGCACCGAAACCATACTTCGCCAAAACTGTTTGTCCAGTGGGAGAAAGAATATATTCAACCAGTTTTGCAGTATTAGGATCTGCGTCTTTCAGGATTGTTAGACCATCATCAGCTTTAACAGCTAAATTATTCGGTAATTCTACAATTTGCAAATCAGGAGAGAGTTGCTGAGCCAACAAAGCACTTGTGTAGTATGCAATTTCTACATCTATTTGACCAGTATCTTCTATGTAGTAGACTATACTACCACCTGAGCTATTTCTCTCGGGTGGATTGGTAGGCACGAAAGGCAAAGTCATCGGGAGCATCCCAATTTTGCACAGACACCTGGCGTCCAGACTTCCAGTCTGTTAGCGAAGCGGCACGAAGTGCGGGCATTTTACACATTTGGGATGCTCCCAAGTCATCGGCATTGATATGGATAGTACAGCAATCCTAGATAAGTCGTCGTGAACAAAAAAACGTAGACGCGGAGCGGTGAGACAGCACGAATGACGGCTCTCCCGACCTAGGCGACTGCGTTAGCGCAGCGAGACCGTTCGGCACGGGGCCGTGCCCGTTAGGCGCAGCCGTGGCGTTAGCCATAGGGCTCAGGTCTTCCCCGAAGGGCTTCCCGCAGGATACCGCAAAGGGCGCAAAGAGAAGCCAGCGCCGTGGGCGGGTTTCCCGACTTGAGGCGACTGGCGTCGCAAAGAAAAGAAAGAGAAGGCGAGGAGGGTGTTCACATCCTATTTAGGAAAGCTGTAGTATTATCCAGTTGGTTCAAAAAGAATTTCAACAGGAATTTAGTAATGTTGAATTTGGAGTCTTAAACGCTTTTGATATAGACGAAGAATCTCAATACGATGTGACTTACTCGCGGTTTTTATTAGCACATTTAAGAAATCCCGAAAGAGTCACCACAAACATGTACCATGCCTTAAAACCAGGAGGAGTCGCTATAGTTGAAGAAACAGACTTTGATTATTCTATTTTGCTCAATAGTAGTGAATCTTACAATTTATCCGAATAAAAGATATTAAGTTGAGTGTAAATCTTAGTAGAGTTTATATATTTATGCGCTCGTCGCAAAACTAAAATGAGTATTTTCTTCTCAGATGAGGCGATCGCTAGGTTAATTCAGGAAGATGTTCCTTACCTAGATTTGACAACTTACGGACTTGGCATTGGCAAGCAACTTGGTGAAATCGAGTTTTCTACCCGTCATCCGATGACCATTTGCGCTACTGAAGAAGCTGCCAGAGTATTAGAATATTGTGGTGCCAAAGTTCATTATCAAGTGGAAAGTGGTACAGTCTGCCACCAGAAGCAATTAATTCTTCAAGCTAGTGGCACTGCGAGTGCTTTGCATAGTGGCTGGAGAGTTGCTTTGAATTTGATGGAATATGTTTCTGGCATTGCTTCGCGTACCAGAGTATTGGTAGATACTGCTAAAACAGTAAATCAGTCTGTTTCTATTGTGACTACTCGCAAGTGTTTTCCAGGTACTAGAGCGCTTTCCATCAAAGCAGTTCTAGCTGGTGGGGGCTTTTTTCATCGCTTAGGATTATCTGAAACAGTTTTAATCTTTAACCAACACCTGATATTCCTGGGAGGTATAGTTGGGCTAACTGAGCGTATGAATGAACTGCGACGACAGTTTCAAGAACAACATATTTGCGTTGAAGTAGATACACCAGCAGATGCCTGGATGGTTGCTCAAGCAGGTGTAGATTTAATTCAGTTTGATAAAATTCCGATCCCAGACCTTAAGCCTCTGGTTTTGAAGTTGAAGCAGCAGTATCCAAGCTTAAAACTAGCAGCAGCTGGTGGTATTACCTCTGAAAATATAAAGGATTATGCTAGCACTGGTGTAGATATTTTAGTGACAAGTTCACCGTACTTCGGTAAACCGTGCGATATTGCAGTCAAAATGAGGTTGCTTCCAAATCCTTAAAGATGAGCAACCGGAATCGATTTACCAGGACATCCTACCACCAATTAGGAATTCTAAATAAAAATTAATAATCTTTTTTAGGATTGCAGAAGCCTCTTTTTACTCGTACAGGTGCAAGACGTAAGGTGCTGCAAAGACAATCTGTACACTTAATCGGTGATGTGCTGCTCTCGGTGAAATTGGAGCTATTCTGTGCCAGGAGTTATCAGACCGAACTATGGCTACTGAGGAGTTAATCACAGGAGGATTTTCATAAACAACTGATCCGGGTTGGTCGCTAGACAATACACAGAAGCTACCCCCCCATTCTACAGACCATTGTTCCTGTAAGTATAATAGATGAGTTAAGGTCTTGTGTTTACCATCAGTGTGAGGAAGAAAAGATCCCGCAGGTCTGGAATGCCGACGTTCAAACGATACAATCACACTGTGGTTTTCTAAGTTCAACCCCGACAATTCTTCCATGATTTTTCGATAAGTAGGCGACCACAGTTCCTGAACGATCAGCTTCTGCCAAACTTCACTTAGCTTTTGAATAGGAAAACTGACCATACCCTTCTCAACATTACTATGCCACCCAGAGTTTCTCTCTATGACTTTCCCTTCAACGAAGCTTGGGTTACAAAACCAACCATCATCCCTTTGCACAAACAGTTCTACACTTGGGAAGCTTTGTATTAACTTTTTGGATGCGTCCTCTTCGAGAGGATTTTCAAACTGCATCCAACAGTAAGGACTTTTGTGAACCACTGCATTCTGTAAAGCATTCCAGTTTAATACCATGCTCAACCTTGCTTTCCTTCTAAGACATACTTTTCTAAATCATCTAGCATTCGTATAGCAGACACAAGAGTCAGTAAAAGCTGAGCGCCTAAACTTTACCAAGTATGTAACCTTTGCTCAACTTTTCAGGCTTAGGCAACCTCATGACGCTAAGCATTTTTGCTTAATGCTACGCGATCACGTCGTCTGACAATTGCCGCCACGTATTACAAATGTACTACTCTGTGGCTTCGGTGTTGATTATCATTCTGATTCAGAAAGCTCTACACTATCTTTACCTGTGACAAATATTTATATTTTCAATACACATATACATTCAATCGTCAATCATATATATACCACTATCAGGTGCGTTTGCCCTGCCCCGTCTAAGATCTCATCTACCAACTTTATCGGTAAAATGTATCAGGTATCACTTTTTCTGAAAACCACAAAGTAGTAAATTTAGCTGTAATCAAAATCTGTAATCAAAACAACTTTTTTTCAAGCGGTTAATAAATACTGTTTGGCACATTGTTTGTATGCGATATGCTTTGCGTCAAAGCTCCGGTTTATCGCAAAGGAGCGCGTATCGTATTAACGAGATTGCATATACGTTATTGATGTACATGTTATAGACATTTTTTTTGTTTTGTGTGGTGGCAGTGGGGAATTCATATCATGAAAAAAACAATATTGACATTTTGTTTAATACCAATAGCTTCTGTCTTATTGGACAGTAGTGCGATGTCTGCGACAAGCCGCTGTTGCGTCTACGCTTCTGTTGTGAAGACGAATGTTCAACAGACGCTGGTAAATAAGTTAAAGGCTAGCTTTTCACAAACACCTTTATCACAAGTGAGTCAACTTGATGAATTAAAGCGTCCTATTACCAATGCCGCACCGTTGTTAGTACAGGAATCGAATACAGCAACGGTAGTGCAAGTAACAGGAGTGCGGATTAACCAAACTAATAAGGGTATTGAGGTGATTTTAGAAACATCTCAAAGTACAGCACTCAAGCCAGAGATTAAAAGATCTGGTAATAAATTAACTGCTGATATTCCTAATGCACAGTTACATCTACCAAGTGGCAATACATTCCGACAATCAAAACCAGTAGCTGGAATTACTGAAGTGACGGTCACAAATACTGACCAAAGAAGTATTCAGTTAACGGTGACAGGTTCGACGGGTGTTCCAATAGTTGAGTTGTTTGATAGTCCTGTTGAGGGGTTGGTATTTGGGCTGAGTGCAACTACGGCTACTGGACAACTGCCGACACACCAGACTACTCCAAAACCAGCAAATGGATCAAACCAAGAACCGATTGAGTTGGTGGTGACTGGGACACCAGAAGGAAGTTATCGGGTGCCGAGGACGAATATTGGGACAAGAACGGATACTTCAATTAAAGATATTCCGCAAACAGTTGAGTCGGTCCCCCGACAGGTGATTGACGACCAAGCAGACAAACGTGTTGGCGATGTCTTGAGAAATCTTGGCATCGGTCAGAACCAGGAACCAAGCCGCCTTGGTGAGAGTGTAATTATTCGCGGTTTCAGTGTTGAGGCTTCAAATACTCTCAGAGATGGCTTGAGAGATAACCTAACTAGTTTAATCGGTACTCCATTTCAAAATGACCTTGCCAACATAGAACGGATAGATGTGCTCAAAGGACCAGCCTCGGTACTTTTCGGTAATGGCTCGCCGGGAGGGGTGTATAATCTGATTACTAAACAGCCCTTGAGTACACCTTACTACTCAATACAGGGTAACGTCGGAAGTTATAGCTTATATAAATCCTCTATAGACTTCTCAGGCCCAGTGACTGCCGACAAAAAGCTTTTGTATCGCTTCAATGCCGACTACGAAAATTCCGGCAGCTTTATCAATAATGCCTACTACGAGCGGGCTTTTGTCGCACCCGTGATTAGTTGGCAACCGAGTCGTGATACAAAGCTGACTATATCCGGGGAGTATCTCTATTCACGACAATCGGAATTCTTCCCTATAGGTTTACCTGCGAAGGGGACAATACTACCTAATCCAAATGGCCAAATTCCTCCTAACCAGTACTTGGGAGATCCGACACAAGACAAAGTGAAGGTGACACAAGGACGAGCTGGCTATAAATTTGAGCATAATTTTAGTGATAAGTGGTCTTTGTACAATAGCTTTAGCTATGCGTTTCTAGACCGACCTTATACTACCAACATCACACCAACGAGTTTACAGGCAGACAACCGTACCGTTAATCGCTTTGACCAAATCTGGGGTCCGACTACCATCAGCAACCTTTCTCAAGATACTCATGTGGTGGGTAAGTTCAAAACTGGTTCTTTAGAACACCAATTGCTGCTCGGCGTTGATTGGTATCAACGTATAGTTTCACCCTACAGTTTTACAGCCCGAACTTTTCCGGCGATTGACATTTACAATCCAGTTTATGGACAGACACCAGGAAATATTTTCGCCAGTCGCAAACAGAAGCAGAGACTCGATGACTTAGGAATTTATTTTCAAGACCAATTAGCGATTGCACCTAACTTGAAGTTGGTGTTGGGTGGACGCGGTGACTTTGTAGATCAAAAGACCCTTAACTTTAACCCCACAAGTGTAAGCGCTCAATCAAATTCAGCATTTAGCCCACGCTTAGGCATTGTCTATCAACCGATTCCACCAGTTTCACTCTACGCTAGCTACAGTCGCTCTTTCGATCAAGTTTTGGGTACAAGTGCCAACGGCAATGCCTTTGAACCTACCCGTGGCACTCAGTATGAAGTTGGGGTGAAAACCGACTTGCTGAATAATAAGCTTTCGGCTACACTCGCTTTGTATCAACTCACCCAGAGTAATATTACAACGACAGACCCCAATAATCCCACCTTTGCTATCCAAGTCGGTGAGCAGAGAAGTAGAGGTGTTGAGCTATTTTTCACCGGAGAACTTGCCCCAGGATGGAATATTATTGCCGCTTACAACTATACTGATGGTCGTGTAACTCGTGACAACGTTTATAAAGTCGGAAGTTTACTTGCCAACACTCCAGAAAATAGCGCTTCTTTATGGACAACTTATATTATCCCCAACGGTAAGCTGCAAGGGTTCGGAGGCGGCGTGGGTGTGTTCTATTTTGGCGATCGCCAAGGTGATTTGACCAACACCTACACGTTGCCGAGTTATGTTCGCACGGATGCTGCTTTATACTACCGCCGCAACAAATTCCAAGCAGCACTCAATTTCAAAAATCTGTTTGATGTTCTTTATTATGAAGGTGCTTTTAATATTAATCGGGTTTTTCGAGGCGAGCCGTTTGAGGTAGAGGCGAGTTTAAAGTGGCAGTTCTAACAGTGGTAATGAATGAGATTTATGGTGCAACCTGGGGTCAACCGCCGAGTGCAACGAGTGATAATTGCAATGTTGCTGCTGCTCATGCTGTATGCTTGTAGCTTGCGGACAGATTTACACAACAATAGTCATCTATTAACTAAATCACAATCCCAGGTTGATGTACGTATAGTCAAACACGTTATGGGTGAAACCCTAGTTCCTGCTCATCCTCAACGAGTAGCGGTTTTGGTTCAGGCTTTATTGGAACCTACTTTTGCCTTGGGAGTCAAGCCGATCGCTGCCCCAAAGGATGCTGTCTCTGACTTGGAGAAATTGGTGGGCAAACTTGAAGGCATTGAGGATGTGGGTTTGGAGTCTCCCAATATAGAGAAACTTTTGCGACTCAAGCCAGACTTAATTTTGGGCTTAAGTTCTCAGCAGGACATTTACCCACTGTTGTCCCACATTGCACCTACAGTTTTGGCGACTTTCAACCCAGCTGCACCGTGGAAAGGATTCTTAGCTTTCACAAGTGATGCCTTGGGAAAAACTGACTCGGCACAGCAGTTAATGGCTAACTATTATGCACGTTTAGCACAGTTGAGAGCTTCTTTGAGTCAACGTCAACCAACCACAGTCGTATCAGTAGCTGAATTGCGTGCTGATGGACTTTTCCTGCCTGAGGCAGCTTCTTTTGAGGGAGAAATCCTTAAAGATGGTGGTATTCAACGTCCGCCAAATCAGTTACTCCATTCTGAGACGAGCATCAGAATGCGCTTGGGGGGACGCTATGCTTTTCTTCACATACCTGAAGAACTTTTGCATGAAATTGATGGAGATGTCCTATTCTTAGTCACCTCAGACATAATGAGTCGTCAAAATCTCAATTTAGAACTTCAAAAGTTGAAAACATTTGCACTATGGTCTAAGTTAAAAGTCGTGCAGCACTCCGAGGTGCATGAAGTTGGTTTTTACTGGCGTGGTTTGGGTCCGATCTCAGCTAACCGCGTCATAGACGATTTGTTCCGATATTTGATCAAACCTACTAAACCAACTACTATCAGAGATTAATCAACATTCGGACTTGATCTTACTTCTGCCAAAATGGCAACTCTCTCAATGAAAGGATTGGTATTGTATGTAGAATCATGCTGAATGTACATGATTTGAAAAATAGTTGCAACTATAGTATCAGTAGTCAAAAATTGCCTGATCATCAGGGAGTAGAAAAACATGATAATTAGTGCTCGTAATTCCTTCAAAGGAATTGTAAAAAAAATCAACCAAGGAGCCGTCAACACTGAAGTGATTATAGAAATTACACCCGGTGTAGAAGTAACGTCAATTATCACCAAGTCATCGGCGGATAATCTTGGGCTTGTTGAAGGTGGACAAGCGATCGCGATCGTCAAAGCATCGGATGTAATGGTTGCTGTTTGAAATCCCACAAGTGAATAAGCACGCACAAGTCCCAACAGGTAGTATTCTCCCTATCTTTGGGTTTTTTTGCTTGCTCTGTGGTACAACAGATAAATAAAATAAGGCGCTCCCAAAGTTGCAGTGAGCAAGCCACAGGGTAACTCAGTGGGGCTAAACAAAGTTCTGCTTAGCAAATCTGCTCCACTTAAAAGTAATCCTCCCATAAGGGCGGCTACTGGTAACAAATTCTCATGCATCGAGCTTACCAACCGTCGCCCTATATGAGGAGCCATCAAGCCGCTGGCAGACTTGCACCTATCATACTTGCAATCAATGTGTGGGGTAGCCGTATTTCGCGAATAATTATTATTGCGTAAGTCCTGATCTTGAAGAAAAAAGAGCGATCGCCTAGAAATTTGATTTTGCTTGATGTGCGATCGCTCCCCAGGAGCGGGCGCTTTGCGCCATCGCTCTAACCGGTCGAATCTATAAAAAAGCCCAAAAACGTTGGTTGAAATCTTTATTCTTTCGTCAAATTTCAAAAGTTTTTGGTCTACTCACATTAGCTGTTGAAAGCTTTATCACTAATGATAGTATTGGTAATTTATGTGTTGAAAATCTCCTTCATGGTAGTTTTTGTGTCACATCAAAGAGGATGAATTTAATTAGAAGCTGAACAAGCGTGTTATTTGGCTTCTGAATCTTCTCCCTCAACAATTTCTTTTTGGATAGAGCGAATTTCTGCAGCTAATTCTTTCCGAGTAGAAGCCTTGAGTAGATATCGGAAAACAAACCATGTTGCGTAACCAATTCCAGTCAACTCAAAACCTAACTGTAATTGCGGGACTTCATTGATTACATCTAATATAGCTAAAATTAGCTTAACTGCAAAAGTCCCTGTAATAATTGCGGCAAAACAAATAATTGGCAGCTGGTATTCGGGTAAAGCTCTACCTAAGTATTCAGGCAATTGCTTCAAAAAGTCAGAAAAACTTCCGCCAATTTGCTGCCATTGGGATAATAATTCAATAGCACGTGGTAGTAAAGGCTGAGTTTCAACTTTTGAACTTTCAAGTACTGCGCTAGGTTGGGTTGATGTAACATCAACAGATTTCGATTGTTGTACTTCGCAGTCGATCAGTTTGTTATTATGTTCACTGATAACAGTTTCCATTTCTGTAGTCAAGGTTGCGTCTTGTGTAGCAGGAGAGGACAGTTCCTGCGCAAGTATATTTGGATTGGGATCAAAACTCTGATCGCTAGGAGTTTGCGCAACCACCTGTTCTACAGACAAGATTTCGGCATTCTTTTTCAGATTGGGTAATAATTCATCAGCAGATGGTAGTAATGGCTGAGTTTCAACTTTTGAACTTTCAAGTGCTGCGCTAGGTTCGGTTGATGTAACATCAACAGATTTCGATTGTTGTACTTCGCAGTCGATCAGTTTGTTATTATGTTCACTGATAACAGTTTCCATTTCTGTAGTCAAGGTTGCGTCTTGTGTAGCAGGAGAGGACAGTTCCTGCGCAAGTATATTTGGATTGGGATCAAAACTCTGATCGCTAGGAGTTTGCGCAACCACCTGTTCTACAGACAAGATTTCGGCATTCTTTTTCAGATTGGGTAATAATTCATCAGCAGATGGTAGTAATGGCTGAGTTTCAACTTTTGAACTTTCAAGTGCTGCGCTAGGTTCGGTTGATGTAACATCAACAGATTTCGATTGTTGTACTTCGCAGTCGATCAGTTTGTTATTATGTTCACTGATAACAGTTTCCATTTCTGTAGTCAAGGTTGCGTCTTGTGTAGCAGGAGAGGACAGTTCCTGCGCAAGTATATTTGGATTGGGATCAAAACTCTGATCGCTAGGAGTTTGCGCAACCACCTGTTCTACAGACAAGATTTCGGCATTCTTTTTCAAAATACCATTAATAATTTCCTCTGATTTCTGCTTCAGACTTTCATTGTTTTCATCCTGCTTATCTTCTGAACTTTCTTCATTTTCATTGCCACGGACATCAAGTGCAGCCAATTTCATCAAAGGCGAGTAAATGGCATTGTACATATCGCGTGCCATATTCACAGCACCTTCAAAACCCATGTACGGACCATTGTGATATCCATGTC
>NZ_JCACKO010000115.1:0-9007 GCF_059505445.1 Brasilonema angustatum
AAGAATTAGAGACTAATCATTTGTATCAAGGATTTCGTGAAATGGTATAACACCATCAATATCTAAAATTTCTCCCGCAAAGTGAAGCCCTGGAACTAATCGACTTTCCATTGTTTTAAAATTGACTTGTTTAAGGTTGACACCGCCACAGGTGACAAATTCTTCCTTAAAAACTCCTTTACCATTAATTTGGTATTGTCCTTGAGTCAGTTCTTGCACCAACTGGTTGAGTGTTTTGTTTGATAATTCTGCCCAACGGTCTTCTGGTGTGATACCTGCACGCGAGATAATGTATTGCCAGAGGCGGTGGGGTAAGTCTACACCGCGATGTAAGGCGATAAGCCACAGGCTTTAGCTTGTGCGTATCGCACTCCAACAGAAGTAGCACTCTTTCTCCAAAAGCTTTCATGCTTTGAAGCAATGCCGCTATTGCACGTGCTTTTTGGTCTAATTGTTCATTAGAAGCAAGTTTTCTGTTACCTGTCATGAGTATCTGTTCTTGATTATGTATATATTGCAGCCAAAACGATGACATTTCGCGTTAACCCAGTCATGAGAAAATCTCTGCGGGATCTGCAGAGCGGAGTTTATTAGTAGCTAGCAAGCCAGAAGTCATACACATTAAAATTGTTGAGAATAAGACAAATAACATATTGTTTAAGTCCATTTTTATTGGTAATTTAGTAGCTTTTATAGCAATGTTATAGATCCCTAAACAAAGAAAAAGTCCAGGTACATAACCTAAAACAGCCAATATGATAGCCTGTTGAAATACGACTTTTAATAAATAACTATCTTGATATCCTATAGCTTTTAAAGTAGCATAAGCAATTATTTGATTAGAAATATTAGTGTAAAGAATTTGATAAACAATCACTATACCAATTACAAAAACCATTATTAACATGAGGTCAAATATAAAGCCAATAGGTGTTCTGGTAGCCCAATATTTTTTCTCAAATTCATTAAATTCTTTGTAGGTAAAAACTCGAATATCATTCTGGAAATAGGCTTGGATGTTTTCTACAACTTTTTGTATGTCAGCATTGGGTTTGAGAGTGACTGCACCAATATCTATCATTTTTGGTGAACGCATGTTTAAAAATATCCTGATGAAAGTTAAATCACTGACAATTAAATTGCCATCAACTCCAAAGGAAGGACCTAAACTAAATAAACCACCAACTCTCACTTTATAACCTTTTACGGAATTAAAGGGAAATATTTCAACCGTCTGGTTAGTACTATGTTGCTCAAATCTCTCAGCAATAGGTCCAAACTCTTTTCGAGAACTCTGGTCATAAAGCACCACATCAGGAATTTTAATTTTATCTACATTTTCTGACAATTCTGGTAAATTCAAAGCCACTCTTCCTGGCTCAATACCAATAAGATATATTGAGTATTTTTCACCGTTAACTGGGTTTTTAAATTTAGCAAATCCTAAATACATGGAGCTGACAGACTCTACACCATTAAATCCTAAAACTTGGTATAGACGAGTTCGAGGAAAGCTTTGATTTGCAGTCAAAGATTTATATTGAGAACTGACTAAAAATAAGTCCCCTTGGAGGTGACGATGTAGTTGAGTAGCACTTGAATAGAGGGCATTTTGAAAACCAATTTGTATAAACATAAGAAGAACAATAAAGGCAATACCAACTACAGTCACGAAAAAACGACTTTTATTTCGGACTAATTGTAGCCATGCCAAGGGAATTTTAGAAAACATGATTTTAGTTTATAAGTCATAAAAAGACCTTATTTTGCAGTTATATTTGAATGGCGACATCCACCTGTAAGTTAGTTAAATTTGAGACTCGTTGACTATCGACTGGATTATCAATACGGATTTTCACCTCAACCACTCTGCGATCTGTATCTACTTGTGGATCGGGACTTAAAATATTCTGTCTACTGACTTGCAAACCAATTTTGCTCACAGTTCCCAGTAATTTTCCAGTAAAGGCAGTACTGGTAATGAAAGCTTTTTGACCTACATGTACTTTCTCCACATCAGTTTGATAAACTTCCGCAACCACATACATTTGAGATGTTTTGCCTATCTCCATAATCCCTGAAGTGGCGATCGCTTCTCCAGTTTTGGTATAAATTTTCAAAACTCTTCCGTTTATGGGAGATATAACGTAAGTTAAACGCAGTTGTGCTTGTGCCTGTGTTACAGCAGTAATAGCGCTCTTGAGTTCGGCTTGTGCTACTTGGACATCTACATCACGCACCTCTTTAATACTAGTCAGTTTGGCTTGTGCTTCCTTAATCTGATCTTGAAGATTATTCACAGTATTATTGAGATTAGCTGATCGTTCTTTTAATTGTTGCTGTACCGTCTTCTGTTCCAAATTTTTACTATCTGCAGTGGAAGCTGAAATTGCACCTTCTTTGTACAAACGCTGGTACCGATTGTTTTCAGTTTGAGCATTGTCTAACTGTGCTTGCAAACGGATAATTGTTGCTTTTTGAGTGACAATTTCTCCTTTTAATTGAGCCTCCAAACGAGTGATTGTCGTTTCTTGAGCTTTGATGTCTCCAAATTTAGCTCCAGCTTTGACCTGTGCTAATTGAGCTTTAGCAATTTGAACTTTGTCGTGTGTTTGTTGCAGAAATGCTACAGCTTCAGCATAACCATGCAGTAACGCTACAACTTGCCCAAATCTAATTTCATCTCCTTCTTTTACTAACAATTTTTCTACCAGGACACCAGTTTGTGAATTGGGTACAGATAGGTGAGTTACTTCGCCTTCAGGTTCTAGATATCCCAAAGCAGTAATTGCAACTCTGATCGGATTTGTTTTTGTAGCCTTTAGTGGCTGAGTTTCAGCATGAAACCAAAAGCGAAAAAAAGTGTATAAAGAGACTACTATGGCTAATCCAATAGAAGCTGCTAAAATTATTCGCCATCGACTTTTTAGTTTTTCTAAGAATTGACTTTGCCGATCTGATACCATATTTGTGTCGCCATAAACGACTGACAGTACTCATCTGTTTTGCAAATCATAAATCCTTTCCCAAATAGATTTGATGAACATTGGATATTGCTCATCTAAAGACCAACCAGATTTATTAATTAGTGAACATTGCTTTTTGAACATTGAAGTCTTTTAACAGAATTGGGAAAGGTCAAACAGTCTTTTTTGTTTAGAACAGGACTTATTTAAATTTTGCTAAGTAAGAACTTAAATGAGTTTAAGTTATTTAGGACAGAGGATCTAATTCTTCGCCCTTAGCCTGAAGCGGGCTTTCAATCTGATCAACCGTAGCGTTGTTTGAAATCAACCATAAATGCAGCCAGAGTCTCTACTCCAGATTGAGTGACTGCATTGTAGAGTGATGCACGCAAACCTCCGATTGAACGGTGTCCGTCCAACCCATAAAATCCGTTTTCCACTGCGGTTTTGAGAAATAAACGCTCTAGATCGCGGTCAGCTAATCGGAAAGCAACATTCATCAGCGATCGCCACTCTTGAACAGCATGACCTTGATAAAATCCTCCACTCTCATCAAGTACTTTATAAAGCGTGGCTGCCTTGGCTTTGTTGATCTCTGCCATTTTTGCTAGTCCGCCAATATCTTTGCGTAACCAACGACTGACTTGCATTATCACATATAAGGCGAATACTGGAGGTGTATTATAAATTGACTTACTTTTGATATGGGTGCGGTAATCTAACATTGTGTGTAAATCGGATGGAATTCTTTCAACAAGATCGTCTCGAAGTAACACCACTGTTACACCTGCTGGTCCAAGGTTTTTTTGCGCGTGGGCGTATATCAATGCGTAACGCTCAATTGCTATCGGTTGAGATAAAAAATCTGAAGACATATCACAAATTATCGGTACATTGGATATGCTTGGCAGATAGGAAAATTGTAGTCCCTCTACAGTTTCATTCGACACATAATGTAGATAAGCTGCATCTGATGAAAGTACAAGTTCCTCAGCCTTTGGCAATCGGTTATAACCGCTATCTCTGCCATCCCACACTACCTGCACTTGCCCTTCTTTTCTGGCTTCAGGTACTGATTTAATGCTCCAATAACCAGAGACAATATACTCGGCAATTTTAGTGCTTCCACGTAAGAAATTCATCGGAATCATTGAAAACTGTAGACTGCTACCTCCTTGTAAAAAAAGAACATGATAATTCTTTGGTATCGAAAGTAAGTTGCGAAAGTTCTCTTCAATTTCGTCCAGTACATTGCGTAACCAATCAGAGCGATGACTGATGCCTAGTAATGATAAGCCGACTTCTGGCACATTCATAATGGCAGCTTGAGTAGCATTTAGCACTGACTCAGGTAATGCTCCAGGTCCTCCAGAAAAGTTAAAATGATTGTTGGGATTGTTCAAATTTTGCAAATCCATTTATATTTTGTGGGTTAGAAATTGGCAATTGTTGGTACTACGTAATTATTGTTTAATTTATAGCTATTAATTACTCTAATTGAACTGTATCAATACCTTTGATAAACGGAGCTTGTATCTGTTTCAAAAAACTCATCGGGTAATTGCGATTTAAAAAACCCAGTTCGCATACGTTTTTATCTTTAGGAAGAAAGTAAGTGCCGAAAAGGATATCCCAAATTATTGTATGATTTCCGTAATTATTGTTTGATTCATTAATATTTGTGGAGTGATGCCAGCGATGTAGCTCAGGTCCACTGATGATGTAATTCAACCAACCAAGTTTTACGTCTACATTGCAGTGCTGAAAAAATCCTTTAATTGAGTAGATAACAGAGTAAAGTGCCAGTACTTCCTTGGATACACTAAGAATAATGAAAGGCAAGGCATCACAAAAAAGTTGCAGCGTTCTATCTAAGGGATGAAATCTCCCAAGATTAAGCCAATATAATTTGTGGACGGAGTGATGTACGGCGTGAAATCTCCATAAAAAAGTCCATGTATGAGCTGCACGATGTAACCAGTATCTCAAAAAATCACCAGACAATATCATAATCAAGATTTGTATCCAGATAGGATAGTTGTGCGGCCAGAAATCAGCTAAGTTCCAGTTGTTGTTTTTGAAAAAGCCTAGCAACCAACTCATTGATAAAATGGAAAGAAGGTAGGGGAGTAATACCTGTACCAACATCATAAAAAGGAAATCAGTTCCAATGTCGCTTCTACTTGGCAACCACTCTTTCCGATAAGGAAGTACAAGTTCAAAAAAAGTTATCAGACCGACTCCAGCAATGATTGTAGCTACGTAACTACTAAGGAAGACGTTTATGCCATAATTTTTCAGACCATAATAAATCATCAAACCAATCGACATGACACCCGGATAAACTGTCCACGTCAAAATCTCACGAAATTTTACATTCACAAGGCTATTATTCTCCATTAGTTCAGTATCAATATCCAAAAAATACGCTATTTTTCAGCAAATTAGTTATCAATTTATTCGATATTTTTATCGGTTTTATCTGCATTTATGAAATCTGGATCTCTGGATTGATGGCAATGTCTTGAAGTAAAATTATAAAGTCTTCTAAAATTGTATTAATTGTACTTTCAAAAAACAAATCTACATCGTATTCCATCTCGCCCCAAATACCTTTTTTACTTTCTCCCATATGCAAAGTTAGATCACGTCTTGCTCCTCGAAATGGTCTATTTTCTACCCGAACATAAAGACGATCGCAGAGTTTGATATTCTCAGTCAGTAAAGGAATTTCATTGTGGAAAAGTAGAAGCACTGGTAAACCAGATGAGTGAACATTATCTGTTTTAAACAAAGGTACAGTTTCCAGAATCTGTTTCAAGGGAAGAGCGCTGTAAGCATGTGCTTCTAAAGTGGTTTTGCGAACAACAGCAAGTACTTCCCGGAATGTGGGATTGCCTTCCAAATTGGCTTTAATTGGAATCTGGTTAATAAAGCAACCAATCAAGGCTTCAAACTCTGCTCGATTGCGATTGGCAACCGTAGTGCCAATACAGAAGTTAAGCTGACCTGTATAATTGTGTACTAGTATTTGTAAAGCTGCTAATAAAAGCATGAATAAAGTACACCCTTCCTGTTTGCTGAGTGCTTTGAGTTGTGCTGATAACGCTTCAGATATTTGGAAGGGGTAGATAGCTGCTTTCAATCTTGGTATAGCAGGACGAGGTAGATCTGTTTTGATTTCAGGAACGACCAGATACGGTGCAAGTTTTTGCTGCCAGTAGCTTTGTAATTTTGTGAGTACATCTTTTTGCAGCCACTGACGCTGCCAGACAATAAAGTCTGCATACTGCATCGGTAATTCTGGAAGGGGCGAGGGTTGTCCTTGGGAAAATGCTTGGTAGACTGCTGCGAGTTCCTGAAGAAAGATCACCATAGAGGTGCCATCTGTAATCAGGTGATGCATGGTAATGAGCAGAATGTGTTGATTTTCCGTGAGCTTCAGCAATGTGGTTCGCACAAGTGGTCCCTGGACGATATCAAACGATTCTTGAGCTTCCTGTTGAGATAGCTGTTGGACTGCGATTTGCTGTTCTGGTTGAGAGCTTGATTGTCCTATGCCCTGAGCCTGCGGCACGGTGGAGCCGAACGGGCACGCTACGCTAACAGACACGCTACGCGATGCTCCTTTAGGAGCCGCCTTCGGCGAACGCAAATCCACCACCGACAATGGCAAATTCATCGTCGGATGAATGATTTGAGTGGGTTGCTCTGCGGCAATATCAAAAGTGGTTCGCAAAGCAGCGTGACGATGCACCAACTGATTCAAACTGCGTTCTAAGGCTGGAATATCGAGTTCACCGGTAAAGTGCAGGGTAAAGGGTAGATTGGCAAAGGGATTACTTGGGTCTAGTTTTAGTTGCGACCAAAATGACTCCTGAGTAAAAGACAAAGGCAAAGCAACAGACGATTTGCTCGTCATCATTACAGAATCATCGCTAGATGCACTAAATGATGTAGATTGAGGTTGTAATTGCCCAACCAGATCAATCAGGGTCATATCTTCAAATAACGCCTCGATTGACAACTCTAAAGCAAAGTCTTTTTTAATGCGGTTTACCAGTTGAATTAACATCAACGAGTCCAACCCCAAAGTATTGAGCGGTTGTTCAACATCTAGCTGGGATGGAGCCAATCCCAACACTTTAGCAATCTGTTCTATCAAATATTCTTCAAGCAGTTGCTGCTGTTCTTCTGGAGATGTTGCTTTTTGCGATCGCTTTAACTCAATAGTCGATTCAGGGGCAATAACTTCAGGGATTAAAGAGCGGTGAGGTAATGGGGAGACATTGCGATGTGAAGACGAGCGACTACTGCTGAACCAATAACTTTGTCGCTCAAAAGGATAAGTGGGCAGTCGTAGACGATGACGGCGATAATCGCGATCAAATCCTGACCAATTAACAGATACTCCTAAAACATAAAGTTGTGCCAAACTGGACAACAACTGCTGAGCGCCCGATTGCCCCGGACGTAAGCTGGGAAGCCAAGTCCCTACCCCTTCCGGTAGACAACGCATACCCATCGACAATAAACTGGATTTTGGGCCAATCTCGACAAATACTGTAACTCCAAGCGAATGCATAGTTTGCATCCCCGTTG
The DNA here is from genome assembly GCF_059505445.1 of Brasilonema angustatum. NCBI lineage: Bacteria > Bacillati > Cyanobacteriota > Cyanophyceae > Nostocales > Scytonemataceae > Brasilonema > Brasilonema angustatum. The sequence continues at coordinate 7,569 of NZ_JCACKO010000115.1, forward strand.
CAAATCTCATGGGTTCACGGATCAGACTTACCCAGTAGTCTTTTTTGGTTATGGCATCAGAAGATAGCTGACCTGTAGTTCCAGAAATTAAAGGAATTTGCGGGGGAGAGGGAGTATAATATGACTTATACTGGGCAAAATCAATCTCCAGCGATTTCATCAGCGGGGAATGATAGGCATAGGATGTGTCCCAGCGAACAGTTTTGACTTTTTGTGCTTTGAGATCGACCACAACTGCATCAACTACATCTTGCTGACCGGAAATGACAATTTGCGACCCGCCATAGAAGCCAATGCCAACTTTGTCACCATAAGGTTGAATTGCAGCTGCTACTCGCTGTTCATCTGCAAGCACGCCAACCATTGTCCCCTTTGAGTTTTCAGATTGGATATGCTGCTGTCCAGAGATTACCATCTTGAGTGCGTCTTCCAGACTGAACAAGCCAGCAACATAGGCAGCTGCATACTCTCCTATGCTTGTTCCCATAATGACTGTGGGTGTAATTCCCCAAGCTTTCCACAATTCGCAAAGTGCTACTTGCAGCGCAAATGTTGCTACAAATAATTCTGAATCAGAATATACTTTATTGGTAGAATTTTCCGGGGTATTGGGGGAATAGAGAATATCAAGCAGAGACTTTCCCAGCAATGGCTGAGCGATCGCATTACAGCGATCCAGTACTCGGCGGAAGGTGGGTGCTTGTTCGTACAGTTGACGGTCTAGTCCTAGTGTGTGGTTACTCAAGCCACTAAACAAGAATCCGATTTTTGGAACTTTCTTTGGCTTCACCAAGCCACTTACCAACCCCGCCGACTGCCCAGTTACAGCAAACGCCTCCAAACGCTCTGCAAATTGTGCTGTAGAGTCCCCAGTCACAGCCAGCCGATGGTTAAATAAGGTTCTGCCAGTATTGGCACTAAAACAAACATCAGCAATTGGCACATCAGGATGATTAACTAGAAACTCGTGATAACTGTGGGCTAGCGATCGCAATGCTGTTTCTGTTTTGGCAGATAGCGTCAGCACATGTAGCGGGCGATCAATAAAAGAGGACTCCTTGACTTGATCCGGGGAAGCTTCCATCACTATATGAGCGTTTGTGCCGCCAAAGCCGAACGCACTCACGCCTGCGATTAATGGGCGATTGGTTGCCCAACCCTCCAAGTTTTGCTGCACTTGCAATGGTAGTTTATCTAACGCCGCATTCGGATTTGGCTGCTGAAAATGCAAAGAGGGCGGTATCTGTCCATATTTGAGTGACAACGCCACTTTAATCAATCCGGCAATTCCACTGGCTGCCTCTAAATGTCCAATGTTGGTTTTGACGGAACCGATTCGACATTTATCTCCTGGAGGACGATTTTTTCCTAAAACACTTGCCAGGGCTTTGAGTTCGATCGCATCCCCCAACAGAGTTCCAGCACCTTGTGCTTCGACA
>NZ_JCACKO010000116.1:0-8868 GCF_059505445.1 Brasilonema angustatum
TCTATCCATGATTCTTTTATTCAGAATACCCGGAAAGTGACAGAAGAGGGATAATTGACAGTACTTCTAGTCAATGCGCCTTTAGGCGGTTGGACAAAACCATCAGGTGTTTCCATCCCAAATTCTTCCAACAGTTCAATCGCCCGTACTGTGGAGACATGTCGCCCTTTTTTGTTACTGGTACGAATTTTCATTGCCGCGATGACTTCGCAGTAACGTTCCATATCAGAGAGCGAAAGTTTTCTGGGTGTTCCACTATCTGAGCGGTTGATGGATTTTGGACGTGATGAATTACGCAACGCCCGATATAGCGTATCGGTTGACACACCATACAGTGCGGCTGTTTCTTCAATGAGAATTCGACGCTCTTGGCAACGACTAGGCAAAGATTCGAGGCGGTGGCGTAAATTGATGAGTGCCTCTGTCGGGATTTGCTTGTGTACCATGTTAGGTATTTATCTCTGCAATGTAGTTGTAGAGCGTTGGTTTGGAAATTCCCATCAACTTACATATTTCAATAATGGTGTGTTGTCTTTCGGTATAAAGCTTTACTGCTAATTGACGTTTAGCTGGGTCAAGGGCTTTTGGTCTTCCTCCCCTGTGACCGCGCTTACGCGCTGCTACAAGTCCAGCAGTTGTGCGTTCGCGGATTAGATTACGCTCAAATTCTGCCAATGCGCCAAATAAATGGAAAATCAGCCTACCACTGTTGTTCGTGGTGGTGATGGATTCTTGCAAACTAGAAAGCCCAATTCCTCGCTTATCTAAAGTTTCCATCGTTTCAATCAGGTCTTTGAGCGACCTTCCCAAGCGGTCGAGCCGCCATACCACCAAGAAAACCCGCAAGCCCAAAGTGAAGCCTGGAATGGCATCGGAGATTTTACAGTGCAAAACTTGGGCAGAGATTAGAGCGATCGCAAACAATGACAAAGCACTAATCAAGGAAGCAGGAACTCTTGCAAAGACAAAACCAGAGATGGATTTGATTGAGAAACTACCAAAGCTGATTTATGATTTCATGCTTGACTCTGGTGACTATAGTGACTTCGACTGGCTACCCACTTATGTTACTCAAGCGGTTCGTGCTTTAATGTCAGCGTCTGGTACAGATGATTAATTGACGAGAAAAATGCCCTTACCCCATCACCTTGGTGGGGTTTATATGCCCCAGACATAATGTGATAATGAAGCTTTGGGCAACACATAGGGCTGGGGTTGACATAGCTGCTGAGACGCCCTTGTCAGCCCATTCTGGAAGGGGTTTTATTTTAGGTAGTCACCTTTAAGCGAACACCCAAAACTACTTACTCTGTTTCAGGTATTAAACCCTTCTCAACTAGTACTTGCTTAGTCTTACGCACCTCTCTCAAAGTCACCGACTCATGCCCGAATAGTTGTACTATACTCAGTATCGTCTCATCCGAGCATTTAAAACCATGAAACGTAAGTCCCCAAACAACCTGCTCAAAGGGACTCAAAGCACCCATTATGTCAGCCAATGGGTTTTTCATAAAGTTTTGCATGTTATAAAAAATACACTACAGGCACTCATCATAACAAGCCATCAAGCAGATATGACCATTTGAGTTAGCTTTGGTAGAGTTTATTAATACGTGTAACAAAAACTTATGAGTGAACAACTATTGGAACTAGCCCAAGTTGGTTATGAAGCCTACTGTAATGCAGCCAACGGGAAGAACTTTGAAGGGGAGACCCTGCTTAGTTGGGATGAGTTACCAGACCATGCCAAGCACTACTGGTTAGTAACAGCTAATGCTATCTTAAGTCATGCAATGGGAGCTAATGATGGGAAACAAAACTAGAGAAAATAAGTCCGGAGGTAGTCTTAGTAGACTAGAGTAAACCGTATCCAGGAATACATTTTAGTAGTACAGACAGACTACACCAATGATAGACGTATGGGTTAAAGCACCGTCTTAGTATTAAGTCAAGTTAAACAACTTTTCATGGTTATAGAACCCTCGCCAGGGGTGCTTCTCCTTTATTACCTTTGTGTTACTAAACCCAGCGTGTACTATCTACCACTTACTGGGTTCTACGCAGAATATTAATACATTAAGCACCATCCGTAGTTGACCCCATTAGAGTAGCAAAATGCTCTAGTGGGGTTTTTTATTAAGCATATAACGGTCTAACCAGTTTAGCAACCATTATTTGCTGGATGTTTTCGTGTGTCTGGCATAAGTAAACCCAGTAGACTAGGGTAAACCGTATTCAGAAACACATTAGAGTATGACCAACAGACTACCCCAAGGAGAGACGTATGGGGTAACGCACCATCTTACTATTAAGTCAAACATATTTTGATGGTTTAGCCATCGTCAGGGTAGCATCTCCCCTTCTTACCTTCGTCTTACTTAACCAGCGTGTAGTATTTAGTACGTAGAGTGTTACATATATTTACGTGATCATCCCCATTAGAGTAGCAAAATGCTCTAAGAGGGGTTTTTTTATCATATAACGGGCTAACGAGTTTAGCAACTATCTATTTGCGGGGTGACTTAGTAAACCGAGTAAACCGTAAAGTACACCTATCAAGTAAACCAAGTAGACCCTAGTAAACCTAATGCCGAGCGCCACGACCCCTAAAGCGCTTTATGCAACGTTGCATACTGTCACTTTTCGCATTACCTGTAGAGCATTTAAACTCCTAGCCATCATTTTCGAGTGGAAATGCCTTAGTCTCATCGGATTTTTTTGGTGGAGGTGGATTTTGGGTTCCGCCCCAGACAACATTGCCGCCATTTATTTGTCGCAGTTCTTGTTCTGTTAATTCATAGTCTATTTCCCCTAAATGGCTATCGACTGAGGTTTTAGCCTGTCTCTTACTTTGTTTGTTGATCATGATTTAAGCTTTCACAACTTCGTCGTCATAAGAAGCTTACATCATAAAGTGCCTAAAAAAAGCCCCTCCACGATGCCCTGAAATGGGCTTATTTTTTCTTGATGGAGTGATTGCACCTTCAAAAAGAACCCCCGGTATTAATACAAAAGTTCTACTTTATTCTTTGAAAAAAGGGTGCGTTATCGAAAAGAGCCATTATCAGATTTGAACTCCTAACCATTTTGTGTAAATTTGTTCCGGTTCGGATGGAAAAAACCCGTAAACTCAATAAGACACAATTTGTGTAATGTCTGATTGAGTAAAAAGCTATGACACCAGTACAACTGATCCACACCGAAAAACGCCAAAAGCAATTAGCAGAATTACCTGCTGTTGATGCTCAAATTAAATTGGTCGGGATGTGGTTGCATGGCAAATCAGATATTACTATCAATCGCTACAGATACTACAGCACTACATTCTTGGCTCACTCGGTAGGTGTGGGAAAAACTTTGCTGACTTGCACTGCTGAGGATTTATGGGAGTTTGCTCAATGGTTGGGGGAATCAGGAAAAGCCCAAAGCACACAGAAAACGTACTTGGCAGCAATCAAGAGTTTACTGAGTTTTGCGCATAAAATTGGATATATGCGATTCAACGTTGGCGCTGCAATGAAATTGAAGAAAACTGCTGATGCACTCCATGAAAGATTGCTCAGTGAAACTGATGTTGCTTTGATGGTTCGGTTGACCCAGAGGGCTGACTATCGCTATAAAGCAGATAAGCAACGGGATGTATTAATTTTGAAATTGCTTTACACTGCGGGTTTACGGGTTTCTGAGTTGGTTGGGTTGACTTGGGGTGATGTTGCTAAAAGAAGCGAGCGCGGACAGATTACTGTAAAAGGTAAAGGCGATAAAACGCGCTCAATCCTATTACCTAAGCATATCTGGGATGAATTGATAATTTTTAAAGGTAGTTCTTCTGGCGACGTACCAATCTTCCGAAGTCGCAAAGGTGGTAAGGCATTGCACCGCCAGAATGTTGATCCAATTGTTAAAGCTGCTGCTTGCCGTGCAGGTCTATCGGATAAAGTTAGTGCTCACTGGCTAAGACACGCTCATGCAACACATGCTCTAGAACGCAATGCAAATGTGGGATTGGTTCAGCGAACAATGGGTCACGATAACGTAAGCACCACAAGTCGTTATCTTCACGCTCGTCCCGATGAAAGCAGTGCTCTTTATGTGGCAGCAGTGTAAAATTTTTAGTAAATTTCAAAACATCCTAGGAAGAAAATACACCATTAAAAGAAGCTGTATTTTTACCTTAAAGGCAATGAAGATTCTCGCAGTACTTAGCGTCGTGTCTGTTCTGCTTGTCTCCTCTATGAGTTCCGTACGCGCTCAAACCATTCATAACGCCGATTTTGATATCTACATTACCACCCCAGAAGGGAGAGAATATCCATTATTGCTTAATGGAGATGGAGAACCTTCAATGCCACCAGGTTGGAGTATTCGCAGGGTTCCAAAAGTACAAGCTGTTCCAGAACCTTCAATCCTGGTTGGTATTTTAGCTACTGGTTTTGTCTTTTTTGCTCGACGTAAAAGATTCGCTTAATTTGCAAGCCGAAAGATAAAGACTTCCCTTTCGCGCACATCGAAGTCCAGGGGAGTCCATAATCTGATTATTTGATCCGACTTTTCGCAAATATGCGATGCTCCGAACGCGAGTGCGTGTCCTCTGGACACAGGGAGCCGAAGCATTGCTGATCACCCGACGACTTTTACGATACTTCGACCTTGAGCAAATGTGCGATGGATAATCACTCATTCTTGAGCGTTGGTGATTAATTGTTAATGGTTAATTACAATTAACCATTAACAACCTTACAGATCTAATAAGTATTTAACCGGACATGCTATGGTTGTCAGCTTGAGCGTCGCAGCTATTTTTCTTAATGGTGACGGTGATGGTGATGGTGACGGTGATGGTGATGCTCTTGAGACACCTCTTCTTCACCGTGTAGACGGTTATGAACTACGCGATGGATTGCGTTATCAACCATTAAATTAACTTCAGTTTCTATCATTGGCTCAATTGAGCGACCACCAGGGACATGAGAAAGGATGCCGTGAATAATTCCATTTGTAACTTTGTTTGCTGCCGTATCAATTACAGCATCAATACCAAACTCAGCAATTTGCTTAACTTTATTGTGCTTAGACATGATTTTCCCTCTCCGTTTATAGAATTTAGAGAATTTATCAGAAAAACACTTGCAATACTTAACACAAACTCATTGTTTAACAAATGCTAGGTATTTATTACATTCGTGAAACCTTCTCAAATATGACTTCTGACTGACATTTAAAGACTACAATCGAGCATGTTGTGTTTCCAGAAAAATCTCAAAATTTTAACTGTCTCCTGACCAGCAGGCGATAGCCCTTTGGGCTGACGCTCCGCGTATCGCCAAAGCATTGGAGGCACATTTACCTACGATGGGTTTTGTGTATTGTTCACAAAGTAGATTATCTGTTTTTTAAACAAATTAAACTTAAAAAGAAAAATGAGAATGAGTATAGGTGACTAAATTATGGAATTTTCCTGTGCTCTTTCTTCCACCTTCTCCAATAGCTCAAGTATCTCCAGAACCATCCCCAGCAGGTGTTCAGCCTGTTGCAGAGTTGGTTTCGTCCTTCATTGCTTCGCCTTCCCCAATTTTTAGGCAGGTAAGGTCTGCTCCAATAGACGCATCATTCCAATTCCCAAGTATTAATTATGACGACCCTCAACTGATAGGATTTGGGTTTTATCCTCGCGCATATCCAGGTGGACCGAATCCTTATTTTATCGTTCGGAATGTCGAAGATACTTCCGGTAATTTTATTCTTGAGTACAGAGTTCATAGTGTTGAGGTTCCCCCAGAGTTTGCTCCCAAAGAGGATTTCCCCCGACCCTTTTCTTTTCCAGATATACAATTTTTACGAGTTAATTCGGCATCAGTCGCCGAACCTTCAATTCTTATTGGTGTCTTTGCAACTGGTACATTCTTCTTCATCCGACGTAAAAAATTTGTTTAGCTTGATCGCCTTACAAGCGATCGCTATATCACGATGCTACTCAACGCAATGAATAATTTTTACCGCTAACCCAGCTAAAACGCTCTGCGCAAGGCTTTGGGACGCAAGATTTAGTTGAACCTTGCTTCACGCAGTACTTACGGCGATGCTCATGCGCGGAGCAACCATTGGTGATCGCATTAAAAACCCCTCTTTTTCAGCTAGCATTAAAAGAGGGGTATCTAACGTGAAGACCAAAAATAGATTAAGTTTATGCACCCCGGCTAATTTTATACATTCCAGATATATAGTTTTATATACTATATGGCTAATTTGTGTTAGGGGTTTATGCCCCTCAATGCGTTAAGCGTAGCTCTCCGTAGGAATCGCTAAATCAGAGTTTTCTGCCCAAAATTGTCCAAAGGTGAAATCCTTGTACGATGAGGCAAACGAGGATTTTGAGATTAAGAATTATCCAAAGGTTTTTGAGATTTTCCCGGCTGTTTTTGCACACGTTAGGATGTAAGCTTCTAGTGGCAGTGCAATTGTGAGATTTAAAATGCAAGACAGGAAGCAGAAAAAAGCCCTAACCAACAGCCAGTCGGCACAAATAGATTTCGAGTTATCGGATGAGGATTTATTAAAAATCAGTGGTGCCAACATTGTCTGGGGTGGAGTTGGAAATGAGCCTCCTCCCCCAAAATACGGTGAAACCAATGTAATTCCACTTGAGAATGATGGCTAGATTAAACTAATAAATCTTCTTACTCTTCTACTTGGGTGGGCATTTCAACTCGTAGATGTCGTACTTCATAGCCATGTTGAAGCACGAGATTGCTCAGGAGGCGGAGCCAAACCTTGGGCGATCGCCACACACAGCATACAACAGATGTAGAGATGGGTGCGCGTGTCCCCTTGAAACGAGCACGTATCGCCCCAAGGGCAGTAGTTTCAGCAATTGCCTATTACTAAACTTTGTAGACTTTCAGTACCTCATCACCATAATGGTTGATAACTTTGACAGCAATCTTGCCTGGTTTACCATCTTTGCTTTTGGGTGCATCAAAGGGACGGCTGGTGTTGGAATAAAGCGATAGCCAAGCTGACTCATCAATTTCAGCTTTCAGGGTGCGTTTAAGTTTGTCGTAGGGTTTATCTGCACCAGTGAAGTAAGCATGACGGACAAAGAAGCTTTCGCCGTTGTAGTTGGTGTCAATAAACCAGCAAGCAATATCATCAGTATAGCTACTACGAATTTCCCCTGTGGTAGGGTCATAAATATCTAGTCCGCGCAGAGTGACTGTTACCTTGTTATCAGATGAGTTGATCTCAATGTCTGGTTCACCAAAAACCATAAACAGGTTGCCTGAGCCAGTTTTCTTGAGCAGTTCATCTCCCAGTAGCAAGTCGGGATTCATACGGGTGACTAAGACTTGTAACTTGCCATAGCGTCTTGACTCTTCTGCAACACCAGGGTCAAACGTAAAGCCACAAACAACCAACAAGTCATAGCCTAAACCTTGTACCGCTTCCTTGGCAGCTTCCTTGATTTGGTCAGAACCAACAGTGCCATACTCAGAACCGATGGAAACAGCTACTCGTTTTACTTTACCATCTTTGTCGGTATACTCTCCTACCGCCTGTATCCAAGTACTGGAGTAAGGTTCTAGGTTGTCGAATACAAGGCGCTCATCTTTTTTTGTGTTCTGGACTCCGGCTTTGCGTAGATTTTCGATAATTCTAATTTCAAACTGGTCAGAGGCATTTTGTGTGCCTTCTGTTTCTGAGGCGGGACGTTCTTCATCTGTAGCCAAAAGACGGTGAGGGGAAAGACTTTCCACGGTAAATGGACCAGTAATCCGCAAGCGCTTTTTATCTTCGTAAGGTTGGTCATAGAGAGTTTCGTAGTCAGCATTGCGAGCAATTGATTCGTCAATTTCCTGCTGACGCTGCCGCCGCACTTCCCACCACTTCTGCAATAGGTTTTTTGCTTCCTGTGACCATTTTTCCCCTGGTTCACGGGGTACTTCCCACTCCTGCCATGATTTCTTAAGGAGTTGGTTTAACTGGGTGCGGATGGGTTCAAGTTGTTGTTGGCACTTTTCGTGGATAGTATCGATTTCAGGATTGTTGGCGATCGCTTTAAGGGTAATATGGGGAACACGTTTATAAACAAAACCCTTTTTGATATCGCCTTCTGTTTTGATGTTGGTGGATGGGAGTTGTCCTGTGATTCCTGCTTCTTTTTGAATACCTTCTGGTGAATCAGCCAAGATGTAGTAGGGAAACTGGGCTGACATCAGACGAGTACGGGCAAGTGCCAGGGCTACGCGGCTTGTGTCAATGGTAATCCAGCGTCTCCCCCATTGCTCAGCAACGTATGCGGTTGTACCACTGCCACAGGTGGGGTCAAGAACAAGGTCGCCTGGGTCAGTGCTTGCAAGTAAGCACCTTTCAATAGCACTTGTAGTTGTCTGCACTACATAAATTTTGTCCGATGTTCCACCCATGTCATCCCATAATGCAGTTAATTTTGACATAGGATAATCATCTTGAAATAATACTTGCTGCAAGTTGGTACTAGTAGCTTGGATACGACCAGCAAGTGCGAGTTTATCCATGCCATTCTTGTCAGTTTTCCAACATAATTTTTTTGGGGGATTAAATATTTCTCCTTCAAAATTAAATGGAAAATCTTGATTTTGGCGATATTGTGCTGGAAGCAGTGAAACCAAACGATAAACGCGAGAGCCTTTTGGTAGTTCTGAATGACTCTTAATCTCTTTTGCAGTCATCTTTCGCCTAAATCTGGTAACTTAACCCATGACCAAAGACTGCTGCCTTCTACGTTCATAGGCTTTAATATAGAACGTGACTTTACGACAGCTTTGTTCTTGGCATAAGTAAGTCAGGGAGAAAAATTACAAGTATGTAACAAAGGGTTAAGCAGAAAAA
>NZ_JCACKO010000117.1:0-38091 GCF_059505445.1 Brasilonema angustatum
ACGTCCGGATCTAACACAGAGGGACGGCGGATAATACCGCCTCTCGACTCTACCTAAGGGATTTTGTGCTAATCCTGTAATTTGGGGTTTATCCCGCAATTCTTCAATCAGTTTCCCTGCTGAAACCGAATCATCCTCAATGTAACCCGCAGCATTGGTGAACCAAGTTTCAATATACTGTTCAGTTTGCTTTTGGCTAAAAGGGACGATTTCCACTTCTTTAGCACTCTCCACAAAAGCGCCACCGTAACCCACAATTCGGGAAGTGCAAATTATTGGACAGGGATAATTTCTGGCAAATCGGTTCAGCTTGTCTTTTAACTCATTGCGATTTTGTTTTGGCACTTCATCTAAAGCGTCTAAAAGCAGCAGACATTTGCCATTTTTCAATTTCTCCTCTAATAAATGCTTGACCAGTGGCGCGGTTTTCGGGTAGTCTCTTTGTATGATTGCTATTATTGTGTCTATAACTTCAGTCCGTTGTTCATCCAAATTAGATAGCCTGATAAACAGCGGAAATATCACATCATCTATAGCTCCCTCTCCTTGTAGGCTACGGTGTACACACATCTCACTCAAAACCTCACCCTCGCTTTTAGCTGCGCTAAAATCTTTCCCTCTCCTTAGTAAGGAGAGGAATGCCCGGAGGGCAGGGTGAGGTTCCGAAGGGTTGGGGTGAGGTTTGGCTCCCTCTGTTTGCACGAAAGGCTTAGCGTTAGTTCTATCTAATAACTTCTGCCTTTGTGCTTGAGCCGTTAACCCCGCGTCCATCTTCAATAAAGTAGATTTTCCCATACCTGGGTCAGCCAGAACCATAATTTTCTGATTCTGTTTTTTTGCCTCTTCCCAGTCAACTTGTGTCCGCTGAGATTCTTCACTCATGCGTTTGAGGGCGTAGGCGCGTTTGAGTTCCGCTTCAGATTCCCCATATTCCCAGAAATTTTCTACATCTTTGCGTTTTGTTTCCAAGCTGACTTGAATGGGAATATATTGTTCTTTCAGGAGAATTGGCTGCTGGGTGTGGAAAAGCTTAATGTATTTGAAATAATCTTCAATCTCTTGCAGGAATTGACAAACAGCATTTTTCTCTGGCTCTAGTCCGAGTTGGTCTAATTGCGTTGTAATATTGTCCCAGCGAATGACATAACTTTCATCGCTTTTGCTGCATTGAATAACACCCACCACTCCGCCCAATTCTTCAGCAAAAACTGCTCCGCCACTTGTTCCAGACTCCACTTTGGCATCAATTCTGTGGGAGAGAAATGTAGATGTTTTCTCAGGCAGTCTATTCCAAGGCTGGGTAAATTTTATTTCCTGAGTCCGATAGGTAGAGACAGTATTCAGAGGCGCACTGCGACTGATACCTTGAGCCGAGACAGCGAACCCTTCCGGAAAGTTTATCTTTTTTGCAGGCGGAAATCCATAGACTGTTACCGATATTGATAGCTGTTGAGGATTGATAATCGGAACTGCCTTGGCATTTGTGACATTTATTTTGAGAATAGCAATATCAATCTCTGGGTTTGAAAGTTCTTCGCACCACTGCGCCTCGTAAATCTCGCCGTTATACTCTACCTTGAGTAAGTCCAACAAATAGATCACATGATGGCAAGTCACCAGATAGCCATCACCACGGATGATGAATCCAGAACCCGCAATTTCTCCCTTTTGCGAGTTAGGGTTGAGGATTTTCACCATCGATTCTCTGAGTTGATCCAGGGTGTAATGACTCACGGTGCAAAAGCTAGAAATTAAGGAGTGGGCGGTTTTTCCTGTTTAGTTTTACTGAAATCCCACTCTATAGTGACTTTAACATTAGCTTGTGCTGTTCCCTTAGTTACAAAAGGAACTCCTGTTTCTCCTCCTGCTTGTAAACCAAATTCCAATGTCACCTTAGTTGGTGCGCTGGTATGAGTTATTCCTTGTTTCACACTGTCTAGTACCAGTTTTGAATAGCTGCGTACGGTACTAACTGTCATTTTTGTCAATCTTTCTGTTCTTTCTTTGATGTCATCAATATATCCAACTGCTTGAAGTTCATCACTATCTTGCTCGTCGTATTGGATATAAATTTCTTCTCCATCAGCACCAAGGATTGTTGTAATTTTTTCAGACATTTCTGTCGTTTTTCTATGTATTTTTATTTAGGATATTCTGGAAGCGAAAAATAATCACATAAAAATTAATAGAACTTATTCTGAGTCAGCAAGTCTAGTCAGTTAGTCTACCATTAGACAGAAATGTAAAACCTTCAGTCTCAAGAAAGAGAAATTCAAGCAGTATTGTTCGGTACATTTTTGTCAATAGAATAAATTTTTGCAAAAGTATGGCGCGAATTTGATGTAAAAACGCGCTATGTAAGGGCGTATATTGATCTATGTTGCCTTGAAATTTTTGCAAGGCGTTTTATCTAATCACCCAGGAGAGGAATAGTATGGACTCGTCAAAAAACACTGAAGAATCAGCAAAGAACACTGCACAATCAGCAAAGGACACTGCACAATCAGCGAAAGAAACTGCACAATCAGCAGCCAAGGATACTTCAGAATCCGTAAAACAGACTGCACAATCAGCCAAGGAAACTGCGCAATCAGCAGCCAAGGACACTTCAGAATCAGTCAAGCAAACCGCACAATCAGCGAAAGAAACTGCGCAATCAGCAGCCAAAGACACTTCAGAATCCGTAAAACAGACTGCACAATCAGCGAAAGAAACTGCGCAATCAGCAGCCAAGGACACTACAGAATCAGTCAAGCAAACCGCACAATCAACTAAGGATAATGTTGAATCAGCAGCTAAGAACACTGTTGAATCAGCGAAAAATGCTGTGGATAATCTAGTGGGTGATATCATTCCATCACAATCACCTCTTGAGCCAGTGTCTGAAGCTCATACCCTTAAGTCTCGTCTGGAATGGGGTGAACCTGCTTTGACAATTCTAGACGTGCGCGATCGCAATACCTACAACCAAGGTCACGTCCTGGGCGCAATGCCTTTTCCAGTTGATACATTGGTAGATCGAGCTCAATCATCTTTGGATAAAAGCCGTGATATCTATATTTACGGTGATAGCGATGAACAATCTTCTCAAGCTGTACAATCATTGAAAAGTGCAGGATTTGAACACGTTTCTCAACTCAAAGGTGGTCTGGCGGCTTGGAAGGAAATCGGCGGTCCTACAGAAGGTGTTGCAGAATCACAAACTCAGGCTGGTGCAGGTGAATACAATGTTGTTGAGCGTTTGAAAGATCACGCAGAAACACAGGAATAAAGATGTTTAGTCATTAGTATGTTTGTCCTTTGTCCTTTGTTATTGGTCGTTCGTTATTGACTTTTGACCTAACGGGAAAGTCCAACGGGAGAGTTAGTTCCCAGGGCGCGGAAAAACACCACATCCTTTAAGGAGGGCATTATTGCCCAATATAAGTGGATCTTCTGCAGCAGAACTTGACTCACCAGTTGTCTGCGTCAGCGTTACCTTTAAAGCAGTACTGGCGCAGACAAAGGGCAAATGCGATTAATGTTCAAACAAATCCTTGAATTGCAACAAATCCAAAGAAACTATTGTAGGTAAACATCGAAAGCATTCTTGAGCAAGTTCTAAGCGTTCTTCTCGTTTGAGCATATCAACCAGTTTGTGCTGTACACTGACTAGGTAACGTACATCGTTGGCGGCGTAACTCAGTTGTGCATCGGATAAATTAACAGCGTTTCCCCAGTCAGAACTTTGAGCGCTTTTATCCAATTCCACCCGTTCCAACTCATGCACTACATCCTTGAGTCCATGACGTTGTGTGTAGGTACGAACTAACTTACTGGCAATCTTAGTACAGAAAACAGGATTAACGTGAATACCCAAATTGTAACGCAGCGTGGTAATGTCAAAGCGCGCAAAGTGAAAGACCTTAAGGATATTCGCGGCTTCTAAGAGTTTTTTTAAGTTGGGAGCATCAGTTTGACCTTTAGTAATACGGATTGCAGTCACTTTACCTTCACTGTTGCACAGCTGAACCAGACATAGGCGATCGCGTTGTGGTAACAATCCCATTGTTTCGGTATCTACAGCAATAACATCAGCTTGTAGATAGTGGGAGAGTGCATCATCACTAAGGTCGCGATCGCAAACCTGAAAATCTTCCATGAATGAGATTTCGTTTGGTTAAATACCTATATTATCTACATTCATGGGTTCTTGAGGAGCTTCCAACCTCCTCTCGTTCCAGGTTGCGGGACTTTGGCAGTTTAGGATAGTGAGCGCTTAAACACTCACTATGAACCGATTTTTAGAATTATCTAGTACTGCGAAGGAAAATTTGCGTCAGATAAACTTTACCTTGGCTATTAGTCGCTACACCAATTCCAGTCATGTTGTAATTGCCTTTGATGTTAGCAAGATGTCCGGAACTGTGAATCCAACCAGTTACAGCTTCCTCAGCGGGATCGCTGTATCCTAGGTTAAAGGCAACGTTTTCTCCTGCACTTCTGCAGCGAATAGGAATAGCACCAACCCTCCTTCTAAATCCCTGATGACTAAACGGAACTTTACCCTTAGCCATGTTTAAACTGTGAAGTCTTGCCTGCCGCGAGATTTTTGGACTTAGCAACAGCTTTGGCAAACCCTTAGAAGCTCGATATCGATTAATTTGGTCAAAAACTGACCTTTCTAAATCAGTAGATTTCACAGTCACAGGTAACGTCAATCGAGGTGAGGACATTGACAACACCTGGTTCTGGTCTGATTTCTTTGGTAAGGTTTGACCTCGTATATAAGCGGATGACATTCCACTAGCAAGGACAAGCGTACTTAAAGCAATGCCAAAAGCAGTTTGTCGTAACATGGAGAATTATGTAGTATGTAAAGTTGTAAGACGCAGAACTTATTTTTTTGTTTCTTCATATACCCGTATACTTGTTTGTATTCAGGAAGTTAGGAAATGATGGCATATCATAACTAAAAGCGTCAAGAGTCTTTCATAACAATCATAATAGAGCTAAGTTTTTTAGAAAAATGATACCCGAGTTCCCGTATTTATTTGCATAGCTATCGAGATTGTGACAGCATACATCAAACCACATTCTACGGTATTGCCCTAATCGCTGTTTCTAATCCACCAACAGCACTCGTGAGCGTTTGCGGGGTATACAGAATGCCAAAGCGTCCTTGTATATCAGGAAGTTGAGTTGTTGATTTCAAGCCACAGGGTAGGGGAATCGTAGTCACAGGACAAGCTAAAATAACAGAACGACCATCATTATATAAACTCTTTTTCCTCTTTGTCTCTTGGTTGTGTGCGGTTCATTCAATTTAGCCTTATGTCATCATCAAATCGCAAATCCTCTGAAAACCGTCTTGTCTACCGGGAATTTGGCAACGATAACTCCGCCGCCCTACAAAGACCAATGTCTGCTGCCCTAGAAAGACCAATCGAGGAACTACCCCCTCAACAGCAAAATCTGCGCGTGCAAGCAACTCGCGCCGGACGCAAAGGCAAGACTGTCACTGTCATTACTGGCTTTCAAGCCAAACCAGAAACCTTACAAGCCTTACTCAAGCAATTGAAAGCTCAATGCGGTACAGGTGGTACAGTTAAAGACAACGAAATAGAAATTCAAGGCGATCATAAGCAGAAAATACTAGAGATTGTAACCAAGCTAGGTTATAAAGCTAAAATTAGCGGTGGTTAATCTGTTGTATTTATCAAACTTCAGAAATATGTTGTTTTAGCACAGAAATGTTATGTTGGAAAAATATAAAAATCCTGCTCGTTTTGATATTTATAGGAGGAAACAATGGATTTAGTTAGGCTACTCTGTGCTATTTTTATTCCACCTTTAGGAGTATTTTTGCAAGTTGGTTTAGGAACAGATTTTTGGATTAATCTAATTTTGACATTTTTTGGTTATATTCCTGGAATTGTCCACGCTGTGTGGATAATTCTTAGAAAATAAACATTGAGTTAACAAACTGAAAGAAAAAAAGAATAAAGAAAACGAAAGAAAAAAACCAAAAATTTTTGGAAGTGAACATTTAGAGGTGGATTGTGTCGGGTGGGCATTGCTTACCCGTATTTTATTTTTTGTGTTGTTAAAAAAAAGTCTTTTTAGTAAAGGCTGCGAAAATTCATCAAAGGGTCTTGTAGTAAAGAATCTTCAGCCAGTTTAGGATGAATTTACCTATCAAGTGGGTGCAAAATAATGACAGCAAGTTCTCCAAGAAAAGACTTTCACGAAGAAAACCGTTTATCTTGGAATGAAGCTATCAAGGCACATAATAGCCATAAAGGCGATCAAGCTAAGTTTTTTCGGGACGGGGGAAGCACGCTGTTTCCGGAAGAGAAAGAACTTCTCGGAGATATCACTGGCTTATCCTTGGTTCATCTTCAGTGCAACGCTGGACAAGATACCCTAAGTTTGGCGCGACTTGGTGCTTTTGTCACTGGTGTAGATATAAGTGATGAGGCAATTACTTTTGCTCACAAACTCTCAGAAGAATCTGGAATTCCAGCTACCTTTCATCGTGCAGATGTGTTTGATTGGCTGGAAGAGACAGCCAAGCTTGGCGAGCAATTTGATATTGTTTTCTCGTCTTATGGTGCAGTTTGTTGGATATCTGATTTGAACCTTTGGGCAAAAGGAATTGCAGATGTTCTCAAACCTGGTGGACGCTTTGTTTTGGTGGATTTCCATCCTGTAGCTATGATGTTTGATGTGGATTGGAGTCACAAGTTTTCTTACTTCAGTCAAGGAAAGCCTCTAACTTGGGAAGATGGAATAAGTGATTACGTAGCTTCATCAGGTACGGCGCTAACTCCTTGGGGCTATGAAACTGGTGTTGAGAATTTTCGCAATCCCTACCGCAGCCATGAGTTTCAATGGGGTATCGGTGACATAATCTCTGCACTGTTGTCAGCTGGACTGACTCTGGAGGTTTTGAAGGAGTACCCTTACGCCAATGGCTGTAAGATATTTGAACGGATGCGGGAAGCACCTGGACGCCGGATGTTTCCGCCAGAGGATGTGCCGAATTTACCTCTGATGTATGCAATTGTAGCGCGGCAGAGACATTTTAATACGATTTATTAACTGTTTTTTAAATAACTCCTGATCATTCATGTTTTTACGTAAAAAAAAGCAGAAACTATCATAGCTTATGTCTAAAAATGTACTATGAAATAGTTGTGCTGCTTTAGTTATCGGAAAGTAGGAATAGCTCATGCAAAACCCCGAACAAAAAATAAGCCCTCGTTCTTCCCTGAGCTTGGAACAGAGAAAAAATTGGTTTTCTCCCGTTGCTGATGTTTACTACAAAGCAAGAGCACCTTATTCTCAAGAACTGATTAATCGTGCTGTGACTCTAGCTCAACTTTCTTCAGATGCAACGATTCTTGAAGTCGGCTGTGGTCCGGGGAACGCAACAGTCTGTTTTGCTCAATTGGGTTTTTCAATGATTTGTCTTGAGCCAAACCAAGAGTTCTATCATTTAGCACGACGCAACTGTGCGCTATATTCAAAAGTTGAGATTTGCAATACCTCATTTGAAGAGTGGGAACTGGAAGCTAAAAAGTTCAAAGCTGTTTTAGCAGCCAATGCTTTTGTCTGGATACCGCCTGAAATTGGATATCCCAAAGCGGCGGAGGCATTACAAGACAACGGTTATCTGATCTTGTTATGGAATATGACACCCGAACCTCGATACGAGGTTTACCAAGCAATTGAGGAGGTCTATCAAGCCTACGCTCTTTCAGTTGTCAATTATGAAGGTGCAGAAACTCAAGCGGATATAATAAGAGGTTTTGGACAAAACATTCTGAACTCAGGTTGTTTTAGAGATTTGGTGTCTGAGCAGATAGCGTGTGAAGTTACATATAGTATCGATAATTTTATTAACCTTTTAAGTACTCGCCATGTAAGTACTCTGCGATCGCTTGATCCGCAGACGAAAGATTTGCTATTTGAAAGGTTGAGGGAAAAGTTGGAGGACTTTGGAGAGAATATTCAACTCTCATATCTCTGTGCGGTTCAGATTGCCCGAAAAGACAGATGATTTTTAAGTTTGCTACATCGCTTTGGACGAATTTTTGGTGTTGCATAATGGGGGTGAGACCAGCACTGAATGAGTGTTTCCCACGCCCTGGTGACGGGCGTTCCCGATAGCCGTAAGGCGTGGCGTCAGCCATAGGGTATTAATCCGCAGCGGAACTGAAACATACCAGAGTTTTAGGTAGTGCAGTAATAGTCGAATTGAGTCTTTCAGCCAGGTGTTTTCTCCCTCAAGCTGATTTGCATAAATAAAGCCCTGACAAAGGTTATGAGGGCATTAACTTTTACCTATATTGGTTCTGGTTGATTCTTATTGTTTAAGATGGCATAAAGTCTAAACTCCAGAAGCAAGGGGCAGGGGTGTAATTGCCATTCCAGGGTTGAGATGTTCAAATCTTTGATCAAGCCAGTGCGTATATCCAGCACCCAGCCATGAACCATCGGCGCTTTTTGCTGTTCAAGCGCCTGACGCATGACCGAAGTTTGGAAAAGATTTTTTACTTGCGCCGCAACATTGATTTCTGCCAAACGATTTAGACGTTCTTCTCTTGTCGTCAAAGCATGAATTTCGTCTTGTTTCTGTAAATAGAGTTCCCGAATTGGATTCACCCAGTTATCAATAATCCCAATGGTTCTTCCTTCTAAAGCCGCCTTAATTCCTCCGCAATCGTAATGACCACAAACGATAATGTGTTTCACCTCAAGATGTAAAATTGCGTATTCTAAAACGGCTAAAAAGTTAATATCCGTCAGAGAAACTTGATTAGCAATATTACGATGTACAAATAACTCTCCTGGTTCTGTACGGGTAAAGTTTGTTAAGGGCAGACGACTATCAGAACACCCGATGTAGAGATAGGGTGGTGTTTGTCCGCTGGATAATTGTTCAAAGTACATCGGGTCTAGAGCCAGTTTTTCTGCAACCCAAGCCTGATTATTTCTGAGGAGATCATCAATGTTGTTATTTTTCATCAAATTTTAGGGAGCATTTCATATATATCTTAGCTTCTCTACAGTTTCTGAAGGAGCGAAATGAACTTATAAAATTATTAAAAATTAGAAAGCTCCTCCTTTTTTTCCACAATTTTAATAGGATTACTCTCTAAAATTTCAATTATGAAAAAAGGTGTTAAGCGAATCAATAACTATGTATTAATTTTGGAAACGGGCTAACTAGAGTTAACTTGGATTGAAGCAACTAATACATCTATGCGGCATGATATCGTGTCCGGATGAACACTTACAAAAAACGAAGAATTTCACGAACCTCACCCCTAACCTCTCGGATGTTGGACAGAGGCTATGGGTGAGGTAAGGCAGGAATTATAGCAGTCGCCACAATTGTTAGGACATTTCTCTGTTCCCTGTTCCCTGTTCCCTTGAGATCAAAATATGATGTCCTAACCAATATGTCCGTTGCTATATAAGTAATTAAGCGGTTGATTTAAGATTGCCAATCCTGACTTAAGTTGACAATATCTGTGACTTAATAACCCTATAACCTTTCCTTAATACTTGACTGGTATTCTTTTGTTTCAAAGGTGAGTATTTCTATTTAGGATTTGATAGCCTTTTTCAAGCTTTCTTTACCTAGGCTGAATACATACTTATCTAAAATCGCTGCCAGAACTCTGTCTCAATAATACATAAGAGCATCATGATACCAATTCAATACTTGCAGCCTCAACTAGTCAGTATTGTTTACTCTTCGCCAGCACTCAGAATTACAGTTGGTGAGAAAAAAGCCCAAGTTGAAACTCTCAAAAAACTTCCTGGTAAATACGCTCAAGTCTACAGCAAGCACTTTGGAAAATATAAGAGCGTCTTGGTGCTGTCAGTCGATGGTTTACGGGAATCGGATTTGACAGATCCCAAGCTGCAAGCTTACTTGCCTAATATAACAAACTTACAGAAAACAGGTATCACTTATACTAACGCCTTTACAGCTATTCCTAGCGATTCCTTTCCTGGCACTCTGGCTTACTTTACTGGGGCTGGTCCATTGACCACTGGAGTGTACTACGATTCTAGCTATGATCGCACACTCAAAGCTGCTGACAGTACCAGCCTGGGAACAGAAGTTACCTTTGACGAGGGTATCGATAAAGATAGCACTTTGCTCAGTGGTGGCGGCAACTTTAGCACTGATAGTATCGACCAGAGCAAACTTCCCATCGATGCCAATAGTAACCCTGTTTACCCTCATAATTATCTTAGAGTAAACACTGTGTTTGAAGTCGCAAAAGAAGCTGGATTACGAACTGCTTATGCAGAGAAACATCCTGCTTATGACCTCCTCAACGGTCCTTCAGGCAAAGGTGTTGATGACTTGTACACACCTGAGATTAACGCTTCTGTAGCAATCATCAATGATCAACTAGTTGACAAATCAACAGCACCACAGGGAACAACTTTCAAAACGGTTACCAAGGATATCAAAACCACTGAAATCTACGATGATCTCAAACTCAACGCCGTTATTAACGAAATTCAGGGTTTGACATCCTCAGGTAAGTCTTATGTGGATGCTAACGAAGCAATTTTAAGCAATCCCCCTGCTATCTTTGGTACTAACTTCCAAGCAGTCAGCGTTTCCGAAAAGCTTCCCGGCAACGGCATTGCAGCAGATGGAACGCCTTCTGCTGGGTTTATCGATGCACTCCAGCACACCGATGCCAGTGTTGGCAAAATCGTCGATGCCCTCAAGCAAAAGAACCTATTTGATAGCACTCTAGTGGTACTCACGGCAAAGCATGGTCAGAATCCTCGCTTGCAACCAGTCACTCTGCTCAGTGAAGATACTTTTACTGCTCCCCTGACAGCAGCAGGCATTACTGTGGTTCACAACGTACCTGATGACGCCTCTATTATATGGCTACAAGACCCCACTCAGGCAGCACAAGCAAAGGATATTCTGACTAAGCTGAACAATCCTTCTGTTGAACAAATTCTCGTTGGGTATGACTTGGTGAAGTTTGGTTTTGGTAATCCCCTGACTGATAATCGTGCGCCTAGCCTGGTGGTAAAACTCAAGCCTGGTGTTGTTTTGGTCAGTAATCCTAACAATCCTAGCAAGGTGGCTGAACATGGCGGCTACTCCGAGGATGACACCCATGTTCCCCTCATTCTCATTAGTGGTGGACTTAATGCTAGTGTCAAAGGTAGTGTTCAAACCAAGACAGTTTCTAACAAGCAGATTGCAGTTACGATCTTGGAGGCACTAGGAATGAATCCGAAAAAACTTGAGGGAGTTAGAGTCGAGCATACACCCTCTCTACCAGGGACGGGTATCGAAAAAAGATAATCAGTGCGGGCTTGTAGCCGATTTGGACAAGGATTGGTAGAGGACAGATGGACCGTTTTTTTTCATTTCTGCCTTCTACCTTGCCCGTTCAAAGCAGCTTGTCCGTAAGGACTCAAGGCTTGGTCAATTGTCCAAATTCCACATGTCGGACTTCACCAAATCCAAAGCTGTTAAGGTAGTTTGCGATTTGCCAAATACTCGTACATCTGCCAGCGTGCATCTACCTCAGCTTGCGCTTCTTCCAACAGGCGCTTGGCAAGGGCAGGTTTACTCTTAGTGAGCATTTTGAAGCGATTCTCTTGGTACATCGACTGTTCTACTGATTGCTTGGGCTGACGCATATCCAATTGCAAAGGATTCTTACCCTCTTTGCGTAAGTCAGGATTATATCGATACAGCAACCAACGACCTGCTTCTACCAAAGCTTTCTGATGATTCATTGCTGTAGTCATGTTGATACCGTGGGCAATGCAGTGGCTATAGGCAATAATCAGTGATGGTCCATCATAAGCTTCTGCTTCCAGAAATGCCTTGAGAGTATGTTCATCCCGTGCACCAAGCGCTACACTTGCTACGTAAATATTACCGTAGGTCATGGCAATTAGTCCCAAGTCTTTCTTGCCTGCTGGCTTGCCACTGGAAGCAAACTTAGCAACTGCTGCTCGTGGAGTCGCTTTGGAAGACTGACCACCTGTGTTGGAATAGACTTCGGTGTCCATGACCAAAATATTCACATTGCGACCACTGGCAAGTACATGGTCGATTCCACCAAAGTCGATGTCATATGCCCAACCGTCACCGCCGACAATCCAAACACTTTTCCTTACTAGGTAATCAGCTATTGATTTAAGATTTTGAACCGCTGATGGACGCTGGGGCTTCCCGTTCGCCGTTAGGCGTTCTGTTCGCGTAGTGTCTGCGACAACAGAAGAAAAGGGTACGCTGACATTTATTTTTTGGTTCTGCGTGTGCTCGTGTATATCTGCGGTTGTAACTGCTGATGAATGCTGCTGCTTCCCGTTCGCAGTTAGGCGTTGTGTTCGCGTAGCGTCTGCGACAACAGAAGAAAAGGGTACGCTGACATTTGTTTGTTTTGTCTGCGTGTATCCATTGTCATATGTAGTTACAATTTTAGAGTTGAAATTTTCCAGAGCAAAACTCTCTGCGTTCTGCTGTTCCTGCGTCTTTGCGTTTTGTTCACTCTCCAGCAGCTGATCTAACTTTTGTTTTAGCAACTTAACGTGTTCGCGTTGTTCGTAGATATCTGCTTCGGTTTTTTGCTCTTGCTTAAGGATAGATTGAACGAGGTTATCATCCCCTATTTTATCGCTGAGTTTTTGCAGAAGTTCAGCGGCAAATTCGGCGTGCTTATCTAGGGAGAGCCGGAAACCAAAGCCAAATTCAGCGTTGTCTTCAAATAAACCATTAGACCATGCAGGACCTTTTCCTTCGGCGTTCGTTGTCCAAGGAGTTGTCGGTAGGTTTCCACCGTAGATTGAAGAACAACCTGTGGCATTGGCAATAATTGCACGATCGCCAAACAATTGTGTCAGTAATTTTAGGTAAGGCGTCTCGCCACAACCAGCACAAGCACCAGAAAATTCAAACAATGGTTCTTGCAGTTGTTGTTGGCGAATCTGATGTAGTTTAAGTTGCCGACGGTCAGGATTTGGCAAACTTAAGAAGAAATTCCAGTTTTCACGCTCTTGTTCTCGCAAAGGTAACTGCGGTTCCATGTAAATTGCTTTGCGTTCTGGCAAAGATTTATTTTTGGCAGGGCAAACATCTACACAGATACCACATCCTGTACAATCTTCTGGGGCAACTTGAATTGTAAACTTCTGTTTTGCAAAGTCTTTATCTTTAGCGTTGATTGATTTAAAAGTTGTTGGGGCGTTAGCTAATTCACCCGCTTCATAAGCCTTACCCCGAATCACACCATGAGGACAAACGATGACACACTTGCTACACTGTACGCAGACATCAGGATCCCAAACAGGAATTTCTTCTGCCACATTGCGTTTTTCCCATTTTGCAGTCCCTGTGGGAAAAGTTCCATCTGTCGGGAACGCACTCACGGGCAATTCATCTCCCTGCCATGCCATGATTTTGCCGAGAACTTCTCGCATAAATTCTGGTGGACTAACGGGGAGTGAGGGATAGGGAGATGGAGGAGATGGGGGAGATGGGGGAGGTGGAGGGGGTGGGGGTGATGACGGAGATGGGGGTGATGAGGGGGATGAGGAAGTGATCTGGTTGATCTCTACTTCGACTTTATGCAAATTTTCCAAAGTCCTGTCTACAGCTTCTAAGTTCATGCGGACGACTTCCGCCCCTTTCTTACCGTAAGTTTTTTCAATGGCTTGCTTGATTTTGGCGATCGCTTCTTCTTGTGGTAGGACACCTGCTAAAGCAAAGAAGCATACCTGCATGATTGTGTTAATCCGTCCTCCCATGCCACTTTCGCGAGCAACCTGATTCGCATTGATGACATAAAACTTTAGTTGCTTGCGAGTAATTTGCTGTTGTACTTCCACTGGGAGATGTTCCCAAACAGTATCAGCATCATAAGGACTGTTCAGTAGGAATGTTCCTCCAACAACAGCGGCTTTTAGCACATCAATGCGTTCTAGGAAGACCGACTGATGACAACCAATAAAGTTGGCTTTGTCAATCAGGTAAGTTGAGCGAATTGGTTGTGGACCAAAACGCAGGTGCGACACAGTCATTGAACCGGATTTTTTGGAATCGTAAACAAAGTAACCTTGAGCGTAGTTATCAGTTTGTTCACCAATAATCTTGATTGAGTTTTTGTTTGCGCCGACTGTGCCATCGGAACCCAACCCATAGAACATTGCCCGCACAACGTTATCTGGTTCAATAGAAAAGTCGGCGTCAAATGTTAAAGAGGTGTGACTAACGTCGTCGTTAATACCGATGGTAAAGTGATTTTTTGGTTTTGCCTGAGTCAGGCTTTCAAAAACTGCCTGCACCATCGCTGGGGTAAATTCTTTGGAAGAAAGACCGTAACGACCACCGATAATTCTCGGAGTAGAAAGTCTTCCACTCCCCCTTTCTCTATCTAACCACTCCTCGTGAACAGCAGTGACAACATCCAAATAAAGGGGTTCACCTGCACTACCAGGTTCTTTGGTGCGATCTAGGACTGCTATTGCTTTGACACTAGCAGGTAAAACTTCTACAAAGCGTTTGACGTCAAAAGGACGGAATAGCCTAACTTTGACAACACCAACTTTTTTTCCACGGGCAATGAGGTGATCTACGGTTTCATGCACTGTTTCACAGCCGGAACCCATAATCACGATAACTTCTTCTGCATCAGGGGCACCGTGGTATTCAAAGATGCGGTAATATCGTCCTGTGAGTTCCCCGAATTTATCCATTGCTTGTTGGACAATGTCGGGACAAACGTTGTAATAGGGATTAATGCTTTCGCGGGATTGAAAGTAAACATCGGGGTTTTGGGCGGTTCCCCGCAAGACTGGATGATCTGGGGTTAAAGCGCGATCGCGATGGGCAAAGACCAGTTCCTCATCAATCAGCGCCAGGAGATCGCTGTCTTCTAAGAGTTGAACTTTCTGAATTTCATGAGAAGTGCGGAAGCCGTCAAAGAAGTGCATAAATGGCACTCGTGCTTGAAGGGTAACGGCTTGGGCAATCAGAGCAAAGTCTTGACTTTCCTGTACTGAAGCGGAACACAACAAGGCAAAGCCAGTCGCACGCGCAGCCATCACGTCACTATGATCGCCAAAAATTGACAGGGCGTGGGTTGCCAAAGAGCGTGCAGCAACGTGAATAACGGCACTGGTGAGTTCACCTGCTATTTTGTACAGGTTGGGAATCATCAACAGCAATCCTTGGGATGATGTGAAGGTCGTCGTCAGACTACCTGTTTGCAATGCCCCATGCACTGCAGCCGCTGCCCCGCCTTCACTTTGCATTGCCACCACTCTTGGAACAGTACCCCACACATTCGGACGTTCTTCACTCGACCAGGTATCTGCCCATTCACCCATTGATGATGAGGGGGTGATAGGATAAATGGCAATCACTTCATTTAGGCGAAAAGCAACACGGGCAACAGCCTCATTTCCATCTATTGTTGCAAAGGTTTTTTTCATGATTTCTCCTCTCCTCTGAGATTGCCGCCTGCTGGAATTGCGGTCATCTATTCCTACCTAGTGATGCAAGTTTCGTTTTCTTCTTGAGCGATGAGAGTACAGATTAGGATCAGCCGAACCCGGAGGGTGCAAGATATCAGGTATCAAATACATAATTAGCTGCTACATTGTTTAGCTCACTTCATCGAAATGTAATGAGTCTAAAACTTATGACTTGGTGGATATCAAATAAACTGTGTAGTTGCTACCCGTGACGTCAATTTTTATATCAATATTTTTTCATGCTAAGTTATCTCGTTGGCTGACTACATTTCGCTCTTCTTTTGAAGGAACACTAATCTTGCTTTTTTAGTATTGCATCACATCATTTTTGTTTTTTTCTGTTCATTACTGATGTACTCAAAAAACAAAAGCTCTATTCTCTAAGGTTTTTAGAAATTCAAGTCTTTTTCTGGGGGTATAGGTTCGAGAATTTAATCAGAACTTTGATAGAGCAAATTGGAGTATAATTAATAATAAAATTATGGTATTAAATAAACATTGAATTGAATTCACAATTATCATTACAAGCAGAAATTCTTCTCTCTGACAAAAACCAGTACAACTTGTTTCACTCTACACCCAAGAATCTGATAATTTTCAGTCTTTTGTTGGCTTATCGATGCGTTTTTAGTCTCTTGTGCAATCGCCCCAGGTAAGCCTTTCTCTGGGAGCGTCGCCCGATCACTTCACAGGTGTTGTTGCCAGGAGGGGCGCTCATGACAATTTATCACAATATGAATGAATAAGTTTAGTGAAAGAGCCAAATTTTCATCTTGATTTCATAGTGGTCTGTCATTCTAGTTAAAGAAAGGTTTGTGCAAACGATGAATCTGCAATCTAATTGAATGAAAAAAATAATGATGTACGCTGTTGCATTGGCTCTGGCTACTGCAGCCTTAATTCCTGTTAACTATGCAAACGCTAGCGCAGATGATAGTCAAGATCCTCACATTGATGGAAACGCGCAATTTCCTCCTACACGCTGGCATGTTGTTAGACATACTTTCCGGGTACATATTCCCAAAAATAGTAAGGATATTTCTCAGCTAAGTATTCAGGTTCCAACCAATGTAACTTTGAGCAATGATGTTGATGACATTAATGTAGAAGATAAAAATGGTCAAAGAATTAAGACTAATGTTTCTGTGAATGACAAAACTATACTATTAGCTTTTACCGAACCAGTTACTCCTAACACTCAGTTATAAATTGACCTCAAGAATGTCAAACGACGAACAGGAGGAAATAGTTATTTTTATCGATTCTTCACTAAGTTTGCTGGCACTAGTACAGAAGTTCCTATAGGAGGAGCCAGTTTCCGCATTGGTTATTAACTCTATTGCTACCCAGTTATAAAAAATTTGGCGTAGCATACTTCAATTATGCAACGCCAAAAATTTTTATAGTCAAGCTAGAGTTTAATTGCATATTTGTTGAAGTCAAGCCAGAAATTTCACAGTAATTTCATCTTCACATGACAATCTAGTACAAAAGGAGTCTTGTTAGCGTGGAACATTTGCTGTGTTTACCCAATAGCAAGCGACTTTAATAGAACGCAAATACCAGCTTCAAAATTAATATGAATCACCTTGCCAAATCTTCAGCTTTCGAGAATGTTGTTAACTCTCAACAAAAAAATTATTCTAGTACATGGAAAAAATTTGCCGCTGCTGATGTTACCCAGGTAATAGGAAATGTGCCGATTGTACAACTCAGAAACATCTGCCGTGTAGGTGTTACATCAGAATGTTTCTTGAAGCTAGAAAGCTGTAATCCCGGAGGGTCAATTAAGGAGAAAAATGCGATTTACCTCGTCACGCGTGCGGAAGAGGAAGGGCTACTTGTGCCTGGTGGTACGATTATCGAATCAAGTTCGGGCAATTTCGGCGTTGGTCTTGCTATGGTAGGAGCAGCACGAGGATATCGAGTCATTATTGTAGTCGATGCAAAAACTGCTCCACCGTTTCGACGAATGATTCAAGCATACGGTGCTGAACTTGTAGATGTACCTCTTCACGAGGCAGACGAATCAGGCTCAATGCAAAAAGCCCGAATGAAACGAGCAAAGGAGCTTGCAGCAACTATTCCTCATGCTTGGTATCCATGTCAGCATTTGAATCCTTTGAATCCGGAGGCACATTCATACTATACCGCGCGTGAGATTGAAGCCTACTTTTCTTCAGATCTCGATGCCGTAGTGGTTGGTATGAGCACTGCGGGACAAATAATGGGAATTGCTCGCTATCTTCTGCCCCGCTTTCCGCATCTGCAAGTTGTTGGCGTTGATGTGGAGGGGTCGGTCATTATGGGAACACCATCAAAACCATACAAGATGACAGGTATTGGGTTATCGTTCTTTCCACCTAATCTCGACCTTTCGCTGTTAACTCGTGGGTATGTGATACCTGAGGCGATCGCCTACTCAGTGTGTCATGCACTTGCACGTCGCGAGGGATTGCTTCTGGGTGCGTCAACTGGGGCAATTGTGGCTGGTGGCTTGCATCTTGCACGTGAACTTGGTCCTAGTGCCCGTATTCTTATGATCAATCCAGACCGAGGGGATCGATATTTAGAGACAGTGTACGATTCCAATTGGCTCTCCCATCACGGATTTGCGCTTATCGAGGGGGGGCATCTTGATCATGCGATCGCTTCACTAAGTCCCTTGTATTTCTAGTACCATCACGGATAGCGCTGAGAAATATTATGAACACCCCACCCCATATTGAAGAAGGTAAGAACGCACTTCAGGAGCGATCGCTTCTGATGCTACTCACCCAGTTTATTCCACTTTCCCTGTCCGATGTGGCTATGACCCTCGGCGATCCGCTTCAGACAGCTGCACTCAGTCGCCTTGCATTCCCGCAAGAGACGTTAGCAGGAGTAGGAATTGTCAAAGCGGTTGCTGTATTTCTGGAAAGCCCAATTATTATGATTCTTCATGCCTCAACAGCGCTTGGGAACTATGCCATGTCTCGGCGTGCGCTTTGGCAGTTTACGGTATTTGCGGGACTCTGTCTGAGTAGTATCTTTCTTATATTTACATGGGAGCCTTTATATAACTGGCTTCTTCTTGACGTATTTGGAGTCAGCCCTTTGATCGCCACACGAGGCAGAACTCCTTTTCTTTTGATGTTTCTTTGGCCGTTCGTCATTGCTTGGCGACGGTTTTTTCAAGGACTGCTTATCCGTGCTAGAAAAAGCGCTCCCGTAGGATGGGCAAGTGTTGCACGATTTATTTGGGTCATTGTAGCGCTGTCAGTGGGAGTGAGTCTCAAATGTGATGGGGCACTCCTTGCAGGTGTCACTTTGATGGGAGCAATACTCATTGAAGCAGTACTGGTTACATGGTTTTGTTCGCGTCTCGGCATTACCTCTATTCTTGACCAGCACATACATTATGAGACTAAAAAGCTTCCTAAAACCTTTCGAGGTGTCACATATTACTATCTTCCTCTTGCCTCAACAATGCTTCTTCTCTGGGGTGCAAGGGCGATACTCTTGAGTCTTGTTGCTCGGTCGTTCGATGGAAGTCTTGCACTCGCTGTGTGGCCGGCTGCTTGGGGGTTGGTTCTTTCTATTGCGAATGGCACACGAATGGTTCAACAAGTGGTGATTTCTTCATATGAAGAGACTTCAAAGCGGACACTTATTACCTTTGTAATTATTGTCGGTTTGGGTTTTACCTCGATACCGTTTTTTCTGGGATTTACGGACAAAGGATTCTCACTTCTTCGTCAGTTTTTCGGAGATAATCCAACTCTTGTGAAAGCAGCACGTCCGGTTGTACAAATTCTCTCGTGCTTACCCTTTCTCCTGGCGCTCCAAAATACTTTCCAAGGACTTCTTATTCACTGGGCAAAGAACTGGTTCATTAATCTTGCAACACTCATTGCCGCATCTTTCACCTTGATAGTATGTGGAAGTCTCATTTTCGTTGGACATAGCGGAGCTACTTCAGCAGCGTATGGAATGATTGCGGGAATTATAGGTGAAATTTTGGTGCTTCTTTTCGCACTTCAACATAAGTAGGTGGGCATGATTAAACCGAACTATATTAACTTGTGTAAAGCACCATAAACGCTTTAAAAACAGGCTTTTAAGCAATTTACATTTCTTAATCTAGTTGTGTTTTTTCGCGCCCACCTACTTAGATATAGGAATCCGGTTTGATTTGGTGAATTGACAAAGTAGAGCCAGGGAACGCTTAACAGGGAACAGGGAACGCTTAACAGGGAAGAAGCAATAAAAGCGTACGGAGTTTTTTTCAAAAATCAAATAGGAGTCCTATATTGGTGTAGCTACGCTTAAAATTTATTGATGAACAAACTTCAAAGGTATATCTGCTCGTTATGAAAGTTCTCCTAGTTGAAGATGAGCCAGATCTAGGCGCATCGATTCAACGAAAATTGAGCAAAGAAAAATATATTGTTGACTGGATTTTAGACGGCACAGAAGCTTGGAGTTGCTTGGAAGACCAATGGACGCAATATACACTGGCAATCTTTGATTGGTTACTCCCAGGAATATCGGGTTTAGAACTCTGCAAGCGATTACGGGTTCGTCGCAACCCTTTACCCGTGCTGATACTTACAGCTAAAGACAGTATGGCAGATAAAGTGGCTGGACTGGATGCAGGAGCTGATGACTATTTGGTCAAGCCGTTTGGGATGGAGGAACTGCTAGCGCGGTTGCGTGCATTGCAAAGGCGATCGCCCCAGTTTCAACCTCAGCAACTTCAAGTTGGTAGTTTTATTTTAGATTACGGTAGTGGTACGGTTTGCTATCAACACCCTAATGGTGATAATCAGGTCGTTTCTCTAACAAAGAAAGAATTTCATCTGTTGGAATACTTCATGAAACATCCCAACCAAATTCTTAGCCGCGAACAAATTTTGAGCCATCTTTATACGTTGAATGCGGAACGTGTTAGTAATGTGGTGGCAGCTCAAATCCGACTGTTGCGACGTAAATTGTCAGAACATGGTTGTGATGATTTTATCGAAACCGTCCCCAGCATGGGTTATCGTTTCAATTCCAGCGATGCAAATTAAACTGTTTCGTCAGACTCGCACCTCGCTCGCTCTGTGGTATGCAGTAGTTATGGGTTTGATTTTGACTGTATGCGGTTTCGTCGTTTATGAGATCATCATTGACACTTACTTAGTTTCCATCAACCAAGAACTAGAGTCTGTCTCAGGCACACTGCATGATGTTATTGAACCGACTTTGAAAAAACCTGGTCGTATGGAGCCAGTTTTTCAACAGATTCTACCAAATATTTGTCTAGTTGAGTCTAGCTGCTCTACTGAAAAAATCTTTGGGCAAAGCCAACACACACTTCCTGAACACGGTATTTTTAGTTCTGTATACAAAAATAAGCAGTATTACATCCGTTTTGTCAATACTTCAGAACGGTTAATTGCTGTCGCTGGTTTCCAACCTCACGAATTACCAGCGATTGTGCAAACAAAAGTGTGGCAAACACTTAAAGACCGGCAAGGCAATCGTTATAATCAAAAGACTTTGTCGTTGCATATTCAAGATAATCAGGTTTGGGGTTATATACAGGTGGGGCGTAGTCTCAAAGAGCTTGATAATCGTCTCGCTGCTTTAAAATTGGTTTTAGCGCTGGGATTGCCCATTACAGTACTGCTCGTTGGTGGTTCTAGTTGGTGGCTAGCAGGGTTGGCGATGCGACCAATTCACAGGTCATACAAACAAATGCAACAGTTTACGTCTGATGCTTCTCATGAGTTGCGTACTCCTCTAGCAGCAATTAATGCAACAGTAGAAACTATACTTGATACGGAGCATCTCTGTGAACAAGAAGCACGAGATACCCTAGCATCTATTCAACGTCAAAATTACCGACTCGCTGAACTGGTTAGTGATTTACTGCTACTGTCTCGATTGGATCAGCAAACGCTGGCTACACAATGGGTACCTTGCTGTCTTAACGTTTTGATTAATGACCTAATAGAAGAGTTTTCCGCGTTAGCGAGTGCAGCTTCTTTAAAATTAACATCTTCCGTGTTATGTCACCAGCCGTTGTATGTGATGGGGGATGAAGACCAACTTTTACGCCTACTTTCTAATTTGATTGCTAACGCCATTAAATACACCACAGCAGGCGGTTATGTAAATGTCATTCTCAAATGCAACAACGGTTATGCTGTGATTGAAGTTCAAGATACGGGGATTGGTATTGCACC
Source organism: Brasilonema angustatum (assembly GCF_059505445.1). NCBI lineage: Bacteria > Bacillati > Cyanobacteriota > Cyanophyceae > Nostocales > Scytonemataceae > Brasilonema > Brasilonema angustatum. Next base: position 21,744 of record NZ_JCACKO010000117.1, read on the forward strand.
TGGTGAGCAAAAGCGGATTTTTAATCGCTTTTATCGGGTGAATAGCGATCGCTCGCGTACCACTGGTGGATCAGGATTAGGACTGGCGATCGCGACTGCTATTGTTCAAGCACATAAAGGTAGTCTGCATGTGCAAAGCGAAGTTGGTAAAGGCAGCACCTTCATCGTTCAATTGCCACTTAAGACATTTCGCTGCTGATGGGCAGGGTTACGGTGAATGTTGTCCCAACATTAATTTCGCTGTTTACCGTAATTGTTCCGCCATGTCGCTCAACTAGCTGTTTAACAATCGCCAGTCCCAATCCAGTTCCAGGAATATTGCCAACGTTACTAGCACGATAAAAGGATTCAAACAGTCGTTGTTGATCTGCTGGCGCAATACCGATGCCCTGATCCTGTACTTGAAATATCACAGCTTGCGATTGGCATTGCACTCTCAGTTCAACGCTGCTGTCGGGTGCTGAGTATTTGATAGCATTAGACAGTAGATTGGTCAAAACATGCCGCACTAAAGCTTCATCCATATAAACTGTGACACATTCATCTTCACAATTGAAATCAATGGTGTGACCAGTAGATGTGCTGAATTTGACTTCTTCAATTAGCTTCTGGCACAAAGGCGAAATCGCTAGCCCAACAGAATTAGACGTTAGGCGATTCGCTTCAGATTTGCTCAAAGTCAAAACATCATCCAGCAAGGCAATCATGCGGCGAACAGCAGCTTGGATACGTTGAAAAAAGTCTGCTCTCTTTTCTTGAGATAGTTTGTCTTGTTCTAGCAAACGAGTGAAACCAGAAATGGTATTTAGCGGATTGCGAAATTCATGAGAAACCATTGAGATAAAGCGCGATTTTTGTTCTTTAAGTTCGCGTTCTCGCTTGAGTGCAGTCTCAAGCTGTAGTGAAAGCCGCCGCGATCGCAACAGCATTTCAATTCGTGCCTGCAACTCTAGCTTTTCGATTGGTTTTGCAATCAGCTCATCCACACTTTGCCACAAATGCCGTGTCAATAGTTTCACGTCAGAGCGGACTGTAATCAGCAAAAACGGCAGAAAAACGGGTTGCTCTTTGTGTTTTCTCGCTTGCACCCACTCCCACAGGTAGTCCAGTGCTGGACCGTCGAGAATGCATAAGTCAAATGGCTCATCTAAAAGTGGCATGGCTTTTCCTGCCTGCACCACTGAGTCTGGAACCACAACCTTGTAAGACGTTCCCAGCCACTCTGCCAGCAGGCGACGATTCTCAGATTGCTCAACAAAAATTAAAATTACACTCATCGCTCTTATACCTTGCTAACTGGCAATGCTGCTGCAAAGGTTTCTTATGGCTAAACGACATAAGCTATTAATCACGGTTTATCATTAAGCAACTCGGGCACTCCAGTCAACACACCTCGAAGGTGTGTGAGTGGCTCGCCGACTTTGATTCCGTAGCGACTAATTTTAAATTCGCGCAGGGTTTTCTCAAAGTCGGTCATCCGCTTTTTCAAAACGCCGATCGCTCGCCGCAGTTCGCCTTTCATTTCTAAGTAACGCAAAAATATAATCGTGTCTGCCAGATAGCTAATGCCAATTTCTGTAACTCGGAATTCCCCTGTAATCGTTTCAACCTCGTTGATCAGCAGCACAGCGATACCCATGTTTTGCAAATACTTGCATAGCGAATGAATATGGGTTGTCAACTCTTGCCCGCGCACCGAAAGCCGATAGCCGGACACACTATCAATCATGACAATCCGCGCCTGTTTTTCCTCTACTTCCTGACGCACCAGGTTAGCAAATTCATCGGGTGTATAATACAGCGGCTCCACTTGAACAACTGAGAGTGTCCCGCGCGCCTGCATCGCATCAACCGCGATGTTAATCCCTTGTGCACGGCGCAGCAGCGTTTCCTTTCTTTCCTCGAAAGTGTAAATGATCGAATGTTCCCCCCGTCCGGCAGCCTCTTTCATAAACTGGAGTCCCAACGTAGTTTTACCCACGCCACTCGGACCGGTGATAATGGTAATGGTGCTGCGCTCAATTCCACCGTGCAGCAACTCGTCGATTTCCGGAATTCCAGAGGGGATCACTTCAGTAGTAAAAGCTTGTCCGTAGGTTTGTGGTATTAACCGGGGGAAGAGCTGCATTCCTGTGTTGGTTAGGCGAATTGCATGATTGCCGTTTAGAAAGTCACTCCCCCGAAATTTAGAAATACAGAGCGTGCGCTCACTGTCGCTGAAACTTAGATTCAGTACCGCATCACTCATAAACTGTAAATCATCGTCGGGTGCTTCTTCACTGCTTTCTGAAGTGAATAGAACAGTGATGTCTTGCTCGACCAAAAATCGCAGAAACGACAGCACTTGCTTACGAAACTGAAACGTATCAGTTGCAAGGTAGCGAAACTGCGTCATCGAATCAATAAAAATGCGCTGCGGCTTGAGGGCTTCTACCTGCTGTACAATTCGACGGGTTGTCGGTTCACGTTCTACTTCAGCCGGTGAGAAAATATCGTAAGTCTGAACTTCGGCGAAAAATTCCGCTGTGGGACTCAGGTCAAGAAAAGTAATGTTTTCTAAGTCAAATCCCAGCCCTTGAGCAGTTCGCCTCAGTTGTGTGACAGATTCTCCCAAGGTAATGAACAAAACCTGTTCGCCTTTTGCTGCCCCAGTTGTTAAAAAATGCATTCCCAGCGTTGTTTTGCCAGCCCCAGGTCCACCCCGGATTAAGTAGGCGCGACCTGGAACATAACCACCGTGGAGAACTCCGTCTAAACCCGAAATTCCCGAAGACAAACGATTGTCCAACATTTGTAAGCAGTGTTCCTTTCCCTATAGGTTTAGCGCAATTCCAGCATAGCGTGCTCTTTCAACTGCATAGGTTTTTACTACCAATTAGGAGTCAAAAAGTTCAGGCTTGTATTATTTTGATGTAAAGTATACCGTTTTTGATGCAGAATAAACGCTTGAGTAAAGAAAAGCTTGATCTGCTCCACTTGGACGATCGCCTGCATAGGTGGGTACTTGTACAGAGTAGCATCAGACTTCAAAAGCGCACTGGCTTCTGCGTAGGCAACTGCGTTCCCCCCTTTGCGCATACGTACTAGGCTTGTTCGGCACCAGATCGCCCGTTTGGAACGACAAACGAAGCTAAAGTACTGATAGTTGCATTCGGTTCACGAATCGTGGAAACAACGCGGTAGTCACTTTGCCAAGTATTTTGTGTTAAATGACAACGCACATAGCCTCGGTTTTTGCCGTCGAAGAATTTCGTATGAGGATTGGCGCTTAAAGCTGCTACAGTTGGGGGGATAAAAGCTTCAGGAAAGTCGGAGGAAATTGAGGTACCTACGAACTCAGTTGCGACAGTGGGGGAGTTTGGATTGTTGAAGTCCGTTTTTAAGTCGTGTACCCAACTCGAATGAATGTCACCAGCAATGACAACTGGATTGCTAGGTTGCTGTTGTTGTAGAAATTTCAAAAAACGATCGCGTGCAGCCACATAACCATCCCACTGATCCAAATTAAAAACTTCTTGCCCTGCACGAGCATCAAAGTTATATTGTGCCATCATAACTTGCTGAGCAATAACATTCTAGCGAGCTTGGGACTTACTCAAACCTCGGAATAGCCACTGTTCTTGCTTTGTGCCAGTCATATGGAAGATACTCAGTATGGTGATTTTTGAATTGTCTCAAAAAAATTTTGAAAAAAGGGGGTGAGGGGTCTTGCCCCTCACTCAAAAAATGCTATACTGTGTTATGTAGATGCACCCTGATGATCTGGAGAGCTGCCCAAGTGGCTCTCTATTTTTTTATCCTTTTTTTGGGTTTGGTGTCCTCTAAAGAATTTCCGAAAAAAAAATAAATGAGGGGTCTAGCCAATCACCCCCATTATGTATTATTATGATATACAAAGATGCACCCTGATGATCTGGAGAGCTGCCCAAGTGGCTCTCTTTTTATTTGTTTAATAATTATTAGCGATGAATGGCTGCTACTTTGTCAAGAGTTTCAAAACTGAAAGTAGAACCAAAAGCTTGGTATAATCACCATTGACAAGAATTCAGAATGCAGAACGCCACAAGCAAAAATCTGGCGCTGTGATCAAACAGGGGGAAAACAATGGCAGACTGGCAAGAAATTAGTGGTGGTATCACAGCACCTAGAGGGTATCGTTCAGCAGGAATTACAGCAGGGTTGAAACCTTCAGGATTGCCGGATTTGGCTTTGATAGTCTCAGATGTGGAGGCGATCGCCGCAGGTGTATTCACCATCAGTCATGTTAAAGCTGCCTGTGTTGATTATTGCCGTCAAACCTTGCAAGCAAAGCATAGCGCCCGTGCTATCCTTTGCAACGCTGGACAAGCCAACGCTGCAACTGGTCACCAAGGCTGGTTAGACGCGATAGAATCAGCAATGGCAGTAGCGCAAGCACTCAACATTCCCTCAAAATCGGTGCTACTCGCTTCCACGGGTGTGATTGGGCAACGCATTCGCATGGATGCACTCAAAGCAGGAATACCCAAAGTCGTTGCAGCACTTTCTGAAACAGGGTCAGATGCAGCAGCTGGTGCGATAATTACCACAGACTTGGTGACAAAATCTATTGCCTTGGAGACAATGATAGGCGATCGCCCAGTACGAATTGGAGGTATCGCCAAAGGTTCTGGGATGATTCATCCCAACATGGCAACAATGCTTGCGTTTGTGACTTGTGATGCAGCTGTGTCTCCGACTCTCTGGCAACAAATGTTGAGTCGCGCGGCTGATAGAAGCTTCAATTCCATCACTGTTGATGGGGATACAAGTACTAATGACAGTTTAATCGCTCTTGCCAACGGTCAATCGCGCACCCCAGCAATTACCGAAATGGGCGCAGAAGCCGAAAAATTAGAGGCAATGTTAACAGCAGTTTGCCAGCATTTGGCGAAGGCGATCGCCCGTGACGGTGAAGGCGCAACTTGTCTTATAGAAGTGCAAGTCACAGGGGCGCAAGATGAACAAGCAGCCCGTCAAATTGCCAAAACCATTGCAGGTTCTTCTCTTGTCAAGTCTGCTATTTTTGGACGCGATCCCAACTGGGGACGTATTGCAGCAGCTGCCGGACGCGCGGGAGTTCCTTTTGAACAAGAAAACCTGAAAATAAAGTTAGGAGATTTCTTGCTGATGGAGAATGGTCAACCATTACCATTTGATAAGAAAGCTGCAAGTGAGTATTTGAAACAAGCAGCACTTGGTGCGTACCTCAAAGAAGATACTGTGTTGATTGCTGTTAGTATTGGCAATGGTTCTAGTTCAGGTAAGGCTTGGGGTTGTGACTTGAGCTATGACTACGTGAAAATTAACGCCGAGTACACGACTTGAAGTATGGAAATTGGGCGTTGCTGAATCAAGATATGAATTGAGAAAATCACGATTTTGTAGAGACATTGCATGCAACGTCTTTACAAGGGTTAGGGAAAATTAAAAATCTATTGACAAACCCAATTCATGACCAAATTCAGTAACACCGGAAGTTATCTCATCCTCCCTCATCTGCTTCATCCTCCAGCCTACGGCAGGAAGCGCTTTGATTTAACAGTTCTCAGTCATCAGTTATCAGTTACCAGTTAATCCCCATGAATTCAGGGGATTAACTGGTAACTGTTCACTGTTCACTGATTCGGTATAAGTAGGTGGGCGGGAAAATTTATCAGTTTGTCATTGCGAGTGGAACGCAGTGAGACCAGCGCTGCAGGAGGGTTTCCCGACCTAGGCGACTGGCGAACCCGAAGGGTGGAACGTAGACCCCGGAGGGGGCTTCCCGCAGGGTAGCAATCGCAATGGTTTTGACCACTTTATATTTTGTTACATAGTTAGGTTTATTTGTGCCTACCTACTTAGTTCTTCAAGAGGTTGCCAAGAAGTTGGGCAGAGGATTACCACCGTTTTGACCAACAGCTGGGATTTCCAACAGAGAATCCGTAGCTTGCGTGGTACCGTCTTGTGTTTTGACGTTGGGGTCGATGGTGACGGAGTTTTGGTCTCCTGGATGTCCGTTAGGAACGAACAATTGCGGGTGGTCGAAGGGCGCTTTTTGATTGCGGACTCGTTCATCAGTCAGCCCTTTCAAAAAGGCAACCAGCCCCTGTTTTTCCTCGGGTGTTAGATTCAGCGGCGGGAGTGCGCCACCAAAGTCGCCGCCTCGATTGTAAAAATCAACCACTTGCTCCAGAGTTGACTGACCACCATTGTGGAAGTAAGGGGCAGTGAGTTCTATATTGCGAAGTCCGGGTGTTTTGAACGCTCCGTCTGCAGTCACCGCTTCATTGGGATCAAGCGGGGGATTGAGGGTAGGGGGGTCTTCGCCGAGGAGTTGCTTAAATTTTCCCTGCTGAGCTAGCCGGACTTCCGACAAGGGATTGCCTTGACCATTACCATCCAAACCGTCATTACCACCCAAACCGGGGTCTTCGCTGGAAGGTCTGACGCCGATGCTAAAGAAGCCACTGTCTTCAGGACGCCCACCGGCCTGCACAGGCGCACGTCCGATTCGTCCCCTTTGAGCGACGGTACTCACTGAAGCGGCGGTCAATTCCGATCCTGCGTGGCAGGCAATGCACGTACCCTTGTTTTGGAAAATGTTCCACCCCAGCTGCTGCTGGGCAGTCAGAGCGCCAGTGTTTCCAGCTAAGAACTGGTCAAATGGTGTCTCAGCAGAAACCAATGTTGACTCGTACGCCTGAATTGCCAGCCCAAAGAAGAGCGAGAAGTTGTACTCTGCTAGCGTGAATTCGTTGGTGTTCAACTTGCCCTTTTTGTGCGAGAAGGTTCGCCTACCGGTTGTTGGGTTAATTTTGATAATAATATCTGAATCCCACCACTCCCGCTTGAAGGCGTCCTGGAGCAAGGCCTCGTAGGACTTTTTCAGACCTGGTTTAGACGAATAGGCACTGGAGTTGCTTAAAGAACTTAAAACACTATCATCATAAGCTACAATCTGCTTGGCAAGAGGCTGCAGGGCAAGGAACTTCTTACCGAGCTTCCTACCCACCCTTCTGAAACGCTTATTATTGGATCCAGGAGAAAGTCGGCTTGCCTGCTCATCGCTGTTGGTAGTGTTTTCCAAGACCTCCGCATTAACGGTATTGTTAACAGTGTGACCTAGGGTGTTGAACACCTTAACCGTAGTATCGTCTCCAGATAACTCAATTCTCAATGGCGTGGTGATATTGGTTAATTCAGCGGACGTCTCCAAGGAATTCTCCGGTGGTGCCACCGCCTGTGAAGCCAGTGAGGAATTATTGAGACTAACTTGCACATCTTCCAGTCGTTTTCGGTGAACTGCTTTCAAAACATAAGCATTAGAGTCTCTCAACCCCAAGGGATTTACCCCGTTGAAGGTGTTTTGAGCCAGTCCGTCCCAGAAGTTGCGAAAGTTAAACACTGCGTTGATCACTGATGGTGAATGCCGGGGCGTCACTTGACGCACGTTCGTGCCATTCACATTGAAGACTTGATCCTTCAAAGGCGTCACTTTGTCCTTGTCACTGCCAGGATTAACGTCAACAAATCTTGCCCTGAAGACCCCTTTGGAGCCAGCAACATCATTATTGTCAGAGACAACGGTCGAAGATATGTCATCTGGGTTTGCTAGCTTATGAAATGGGTAATCTGCTGCCGTCAGCTGGTAGTTCGGACCTTTTCCCGGGGTGAAAGTCCTATCAATGAAACCTGGGCTGATTTGGTTTTTGGATCTGCTGTCCGCTCCAGCATGAAAGTGACAACTGGCACAAGACTGGATGCCATCGTAGCCAAGCTGCATATCCCAGAAAAGAGACTTTCCTAGGGCGATCGCAGCTTTTTCATCTTTTACGAAATCCGTCAGATTCTTTGGTTTTGGAATCTCTATCCTATCGAGGGGAGGCGTAGGCGGCGGAGTTATTTGCGCCGATACAGTATGTCCGGTTAGGACTGCAACGATCACCAGCGCGGCGATCGCCGCACCTTTTTTCATGCTCCTAAACCATTTGGATGCTAGATGAGTAAGTTTACTTACCATCAGAGTTGTCCAAATGGCAATATTTTGTATTCTTTGTAAGAGTTTTGATAGCAGATGGATAAAGGGGGAAGCAGAGGAACTTTCCCTTCTCCTACTTGCCTTTTGGGTGTCTTTCGACTCCTCAAATTCAGACAAGCCGCTATGGCGACTTTTTCTAGCATTGCTCATTGTTTTTCTGTTTTTCTGTGTTTTTTTGCCAAAATTTGAGTCAATTTATGCTAGATTCTGTTGCAACAATATGTGCTGCTTTAAACAGGGTTTCTAGAACCGAATTCAAGCTACATGAAACCAAGTCATATAAAACAAGATACGGCTCTAATCATTTTTCAGGTTTATTCAGCGATTTTACGCAAGGTATATATATTTTTTACAAAAATTTACACGTGTATATTTTGAGTTAAAGTATCAGTCACAGTAGAAGGTAGTCATTAACCCGAAATGAAAAACTGGACTCAAGGAATCCCCGTTTCTTCTAAAACGGGGAGGAATTGTCTCCTTGCCTCGTCTTAGTCATTAGTCACAGGTCATTAGGAGGCAGTGCGGTCTTGGGGAGCCACTGCGAAGGGAAACGCTCTGCCGACTTGTAGCATGTGGCGTGGTTTCCCCCATGTTAGCGGAGCGAGCCGTAGGCTGCACCTGCCGTTCATTAGTATAATTAATGACGATAAATCGTGTAGCGTAGCGGTTCCTCTTAGGAACTAAAACTACTAATGACTAAAGACTAATGACTTCGATTTCCCCCCCGGCTTTTTATGAAATTGCAGTGCAGCGGTTCCTTTTAGGAACTACGTTTGCGCAGCGTCCCTCTTAGGGACTAGTGATGATTTCATAGCCGGGGGATGAGTTAACATTTTAAAGGCTTACTCAACCTTTTTCTACAATCCAACTGCCCTCTTTGTCAGCATCCCACCTGCCAGGACTTGCGCCAAAACTGTACCAGACAGTTCTCTGGCAACAAATGTTAAGTCGCGCAGCTGAGCGAGGTTTTAATTCGATCACCGTTGATGGCGATACGAGTACAAATGACAGTTTAATCGCTCTTGCCAACGGTCAATCCCGCACCCCAGCAATTACTGAAATGGGCGCAGAAGCCGAAAAATTAGAAGCGATGTTAACAGCAGTTTGCCAGCATTTGGCGAAGGCGATCGCCCGTGACGGTGAAGGCGCAACTTGTCTTATAGAAGTGCAAGTCACAGGGGCGCAAGATGAACAAGCAGCCCGTCAAATTGCCAAAACCATTGCAGGTTCTTCTCTTGTCAAGTCTGCTATTTTTGGACGCGATCCCAACTGGGGACGTATTGCAGCAGCTGCCGGACGCGCGGGAGTTCCTTTTGAACAAGAAAACCTGAAAATAAAGTTAGGAGATTTCTTGCTGATGGAGAATGGTCAACCATTACCATTTGATAAGAAAGCTGCAAGTGAGTATTTGAAACAAGCAGCACTTGGTGCATACCTCAAAGAAGATACCGTGTTGATTGCTGTTAGTATTGGCACTGGTTCTAGTTGAGGTAAAGCTTGGGGTTGTGACTTGAGTTATGACTACGTGAAAATTAACGCGGAGTATACGACTTGAGGGTACGAAGAATAGAAAAATATGGCGAAAGCAGCAGACATCGGTGGCAAGCGTTTGATTAGTCTAGCACCGGATGCTTGGGTGAAATGGGTAACGCACAAGCACACCAACAGAGGAAAAACAATGCAACGAATTTCTGTGGTTGGCACAAGTGGATCTGGCAAGACGACTTTGGCGCAGTAAATTTACGCCTCGTTGGCTCTCTCTAGATCGATGGATTGCGCAGCTTGACGAAACGATGCTATCGACTTGAGGCTATTGGAGGGACAATCCCACAGAATGTATTTGAAGCAATCAGGAATATCTACGATTCGCAGCGTTTTTGCACTCCTAAGCAGGTGAATATTTTTATTGTGGCAAGCTTGGAGGTTGTAATTGGGGATTCTGTCGCAAAGATGATGAATGTTATGGTAGCCGATATCGGCGGAAAACCACTTGAAAACGGTGGGTAACTCCAGATAACTGCTGCCCTTAATTGCTCCTTCGAGATAGTCCCACCCTTCAGTTTTGTGGGCGTAAGAGCCATCAAAGTTGTGCTGAACAAAGAAGACGCAGATGAAGATTGCCGCAGCACAAGTTAGCGTGATTGAGTAAACGCTCACGAAAAAACCAAATCCAAGTAAATACCCCAGAAAAATCCAGCTGCCGACTACACAAATGTTGTTGAACAACAGATGCCAAAACTCAGCCGCAGTGTACCAATTTCTAGACTTATGGGAGGAGATGATTCGAGGTAAATCCATAAAAGGATCTTGCTGCAAGCAAGTCACTAGATGAGTTATAAAATCATATGTTCCGGCAATCAGGGCGAGTCTTGGCTTAATCGCGAGATAGAAAAAACCTCCCGGAAAGATCATGAATGGGTGCCTCAGTAGTTCATAATGCCTTTGGGCAGATGGACTGAGGCGAGCAAACTCCTCAGTAGAGAGTAATGCACTAGGACCGCGATAGCGTTGCCAATCACCGTTGGTTTTGTGGTGATAGGCATGTCCTCTCGACCACGGATATTGAGGGATCGCGTTGATCACCCCTAGAATAAAACCGATAATCCGATTAACCCTTTTTGAACGAAAGAGTGAATAGTGTCCGCAATCATGCATTAAAGAAAAACAACGCACTGAAAACAGCGTCATCAAAACTATAATGGGCGCAAGCAACCAAAAACAAATAGAAGCTGCTTTGTGTGCTAAAAACCATAAAACCACATAAGGCACAACCGTATTCAGGATTTGATAAGTTGCCCGCAAGTCGCTGCTGTTCATGTAAGGACTCAGGACAAAATCCGACTTTTTCACTATGGTTTCCATTAAATAAAACTTTCTCCTAGATGACTGGATCGAGACAAGAAAGTTTCTTCACCAGCATTCCGGTGGCGGAGCTAATTTAGCGATTCTTTGGTCGTAGGAAGAAGCGAATTGTTTGTCAAAAACAACAGATGACTCTTGATTTTGCATGATGAAAGTGAATCAAGTGTATATAGGCTGCCCAACCTACAGAGAAAAATTTTATCAGAAGTAATCAACCGGACTCCTAATGAACTGTGGTTCATTACAGTCTTAACGGGGCGATCTGCCGCTATGCTGCAGCGAAGCTATCACCACGTACTAGGCTTGATATGAAATGGTATAACGGCTTACAACTTCGGTTCCACCCAACAGCAAAGCCAGTCGCCAAGGCAGGGTAAACCCCTTCGGGGAAGACCTCCGGTCTCGCTGCGCTTTAGACCTCTGGGCGTGCGCTTTGCGCATACGCCAGATGCCTGCGGAGGGAAACCCTCCCGCAGCCGGTTGTCGTCACCTCCAAAAAGCGCTGGCTGACTTTGTTTCACTCGCTGCGGACAACCTGAAAATGTCTACGCAGTCACTACCTTGGGTTGAGGTTTGCTAAACAACTGGGCTAAACGATGGGGTTGGCGATAGCGAAGCGCTGCTGCTTTCAGCAGATCGCGCCAATTTCCCTTACCATACGCATACCCCGCAATTAACGGCAATGCCACACTTGCCTCGGAAAATACCATCTGTTCGGTAGCTTTATCTACCTTGCCCCAAGAATGAGCTTCTTTGAGGGTAGAACCAGATAAAGTGCCGCCCCGTTGTAGCACCTGGCGTGGTTGGGGGATCTCTTGTGCGTAAGTCCTAAATCAATTGACTGAGATCTTGCACCTGCTTTTGGATCCGCCAAGAAATAAATTTCTTGGCTCAAAGGTCAAGTAAGCTAAAGCTTACTGAATATAAATTCCAGTCCGTTTTAACGGACTTCGACTATGAGCCTTGAACTTTAGTTCAAGGCGTACTCAGGGGGAGGTGCAAGATCTGAGTTGAGGGACTTGCATCCCTTTTACCATTCATCCCCCGTGAGTTGGTGAATTCTTTATTCCGTCAAAACTCGTTCAATTTTCTCAAATGCCCAATCTATTTCATCTTGAGAAATAACAAGAGGTGGGGCAAAACGGATGACATTATCTCTCGTCTCTTTGGCTAATAATCCCTCTTTAGCTAACGCCTTGCAAAAACGTCTTGCACCACCAGCTTCTTGATGTAATTCCATGCCAATGAGTAAGCCTTTACCGCGCACTTCCTTGATATGTGAACTTTTAATAGATTGTAATTTTGCCTGAAAATATTCTCCTAAAATAGCAGCTTTTCCTGACAAATCTTCCTCTATGATCACATCAAGTGCAGCGTTTGCAATTGCAGCCGCTAAAGGATTTCCTCCAAAGGTACTACCATGATCTCCTGGTTGAAAGACACTCATCACTTCGTCAGTAGAAATGAAAGCAGAAATTGGATAAAACCCACCAGATAAAGCTTTTCCGACAGTTATACCATCTGGCTTGACATCCTCATATTGATGAGCAAACATTTTGCCAGTTCTTCCCAACCCAGTTTGAATTTCATCAAAAATCAGTAAGACGTTATGCTGGCGGCAGATTTGTTCTGCTTGTTTTAAAAACCCATCGGGAGGAACAATAATACCACCTTCACCCTGAATTGGTTCTACTAAAAATGCAGCAGTGTAAGGAGTTATCGCTTTTTCTAAAGCTTCAGCATCACCAAAAGGTATGACTTTAAACCCAGTTGTCAAAGGTCCAAATCCATCTTGATATTGTTCTTCTGTGGAGAAACTGATTAAACTAATAGTCCGTCCAGAAAAGTTATTAGTACAAACAATAATTTCTGCCTGATTCTCTGGTACTCCTTTGACTTTGTAAGCCCATTTACGAATTGCTTTGACAGCAGTCTCAACAGCTTCAGCCCCAGAATTCATGGGTAACACTTTGGGCAAACCAGAAATGTTACAAAGCTTTTCGTAAAATCTTCCTAATTGATCATTACGAAAAGCTCTAGAAGTGAGTGTTACTTTTTGAGCTTGCTTAATCATAGCTTCCAGAATTTTGGGATGACAATGACCTTGATTCAGTGCTGAGTAAGCCGAAAGAAAATCCAGATATTTTTTACCTTCTATATCCCATACCCAGACTCCTTCTCCTTTGGTAATAACAACATCTAAAGGATGGTAATTATCAGCGCCATATTGCTGTTCAAGTTCGATGTAATCCTGGGTATTCATTGTGTTGAAGTTGGGAATTCCCAGAGTTTTATTCACTGCTTGCATATTTGCTCCTGAAAATCTTCTGTATTTTGAAATAGAATGAGAAAACAGCCGAAACATTACCTGTTGAATGACTCATCCAACAGGACTCAACTAGATTTCAGAAAAACCCAGCTTCATTCTTTGTTTTATATTTCGTAATTCCAGGTTGCTATTGACAATAAAGTTGAAGGCGCAACTCTCTGGATTAAGTTTGTGATGTCAAAGACAAGCGCTACTATGTGATACTGATGGATTTTTTGTTAATATCTAAACAGCTAGTAAGTACTTATTGACCAGCCATTTGTTCTTTTTCCAGACAAGCAACTTGTGTAGGACATCTTACTCCTACTTTTAGGGACGAAAAGCAGTTGTCCATTCTGTCTGAATGTGAAACTTTGCTGGCATAAAAATCAATAGTGTAAACGGTGATGTTTATGATAGTAACTTTGCTTTTATCCGCACTTGACGAATAAAAAACAAAGAATAAAAAACAAGCCGCAGGTATTTTGACTTAGAGACTTTCATCTCCACAGTTACTACCAAGTGCAGAATTTGCACTTTTCTTTTTTCGTGACTTCTGGTGGCTAATCCACTAGAACCGACTTGTACAATATCAGTATATCATTGTTTGCTGCGGTTCCTATCGTTAAATTTTTACAACAAAATCCCCGTAGAAAGAGTTATTTGTAAAACTATCGCTTATATTTATATGTTACCTTGTCGTAATAGCTGCTCTGCCCACTCCATACGTTTATCACTCACGTAGCGAAAGACTGTTGTACCAAAGAGTTTGTGAAATCCGCGTTGCACGTACTGTTTTGGACAGCTTTGGCCCATAATTGGGCATTATCCTTTAGTGTAAGGGTAATCGTGATGGCGAGTGATAACAAGAATATATATCAATAAGTATATGACAGTATGGCATGCCGCAAAACGTAGACAGAGCAGGCGTCTGTTGCTGATTTGTTGAGCATCGCAAAGGAACCTTCATGAGGCGATCTGCCCAAGGCAGAGCGCGAAGCTATCGCCTGTAAATCCTAGGACTTACGCACAAGTTAGGAAAGAACAAGACCGTGAGATTGCGCACTCCTCGTCGCAACGGGTGCAAGTACGTTATTTTTGCGTAAGTCCTGAATGTATCTTTGCTTCTCCAATCTGGGAATAATCAACCCAGTAGACTTGTTGAGGATGGGGAATTGGGACAAGAACGTGCATATTGGCTAGCTTGGTCGCAAATTTCTGGAGTTGGTCCAATATTATTACAACGGTTGCAGCAGCATTTTGGTACACTGGCAGCAGCTTGGGACGCGAAACCTGCACAGTTGGGACAAGTAGAAGGTTTTGGTTTTCAAACGCTGCAAAAAGTAGTGCAACAACGTTCTCGTTTACATCCTGAACAATTTTTGCAGCAACACCAAGAGCAAAACCCGAATTTTTGGACACCAGCAGATGCAGACTATCCTCGGTTACTACTGGAAATACCTAGCCCACCGCCTATTGTGTACTATCGTGGTGAAATAGATTTGCAAGAAAATCTGGCACAAAAACAACTCGTCGGGATTGTAGGGACACGCCAACCCTCAGAGTATGGTATGCGATGGACTCGCCAAATTAGTACAGCTTTGGCGAAAAATGGGTTCACAGTTGTTTCTGGTTTGGCAGAGGGAATTGATACTGAAAGTCACGCCGCTACTGTGAAAGCTGGAGGACGCACAATCGCAGTTTTAGGTACAGGTGTTGATGTTGTCTATCCATCTAAAAATATGGAACTGTACAAACAGATTTTGACTGCAGGCTTGGTTGTGAGTGAGTATCCAGCAAAGACGCCACCTGATCGCACCCATTTTCCTCGTCGCAACAGAATTATCGCAGGTTTAAGTCGTGCTGTGCTGGTAATGGAAGCACCGGTCAAATCAGGTGCTTTGATTACTGCAAGTTACGCAAATGATTTTGGGCGAGATGTCTATGCACTCCCTGGAAGACTGGATGATCACCCATCGCAAGGGTGTTTAAAACTACTTAGCCAAGGCGCGATTCCGATTGTTAAGGAATTAGACGAACTATTAAAAATGCTGGGAGCAATACCACAACTGGATTCTGTTGAACCATCCCCATCAGTGCAGCAGTTAACTTTACCAAGTTTACCACCAGAACTTCAACGAGTTATGGATGCAATTACTTCAGAAGCTTTAGCGTTTGATTTTATTGTTCAACAAACGGGCATAGCTACGGCTGAGGTTTCGAGTGCTTTGTTGCAATTGGAGTTGATGGGTTTAGTTTCGCAATTACCGGGGATGCGGTATCAACGATGTTTATAAAATTACTCCTTTCGGTAGGGTAAGTAAGATTTATTTTTTAACCGCAGAGGCCCAGAGAAGCCAGTATTCGGCTAGAGTTTCCCGACTTGTAGACGCCCTAAGGGCGTCTACCCGATAGCCGTAAGGCGTGGTGTCAGCCATAGGGTAGCACCTGGCGTAACACAGAGAAAGGAGTCAATTCCTATAGGTAATTTTATACCACGGATACCAGGAGACTTTCAAGCCTGTTCCCTGTTCCCTGTTCCCTCCCAGCCATAACAACTATTGCGATTCCCCATATGCCATATCATTCGCTTCAGCATAACGCTTCATAAATCTCATGAATCGTTCCCAGTGCTCCTCTTGGTCTACTTCAAATTTACATTCTACGCGCTGCAACTCATCACCTTCTGGACCCCCAAAAATGAATTGTGTGGAAGATGGAGTGACGCTGATTTCACCTTCTTCGTCTTTTAAAAGCATCGAATTTAAAGGTTGTTTTGTAAAGGTATTAAATCCTTCCAACGCTTTGAGTTGCTTAAAAATCATCACAACAATACGCTTACCAGAGGTGAGATTACGTCGCAAGCTAACATTGTTGAGTTCTTCAGTAATGCCAGAAAAAAATTGGATTGAGGGTGTGATAGATGTCATGAAAAAGGAAAATTTATCGCTGGTAAGGATAATAATACTGTGGATTCATCACCGGAGGTGGAACGAGTGGCCCAACGGGTGGCTGATACCCGTTGGAGGGTATAGTGCTTCCCATACCGTTGGGTAGAGGCGGAGTCATCACTGGGGGTTGATAACCAGTTGTAGGAATTGTGCTTCCTGTGCCGTTGGGTAGAGGCGGAGTCGTCA
>NZ_JCACKO010000117.1:38191-63983 GCF_059505445.1 Brasilonema angustatum
CTGGGGATTGGTAACCAGTTGTAGGAATTGTGCTTCCTGTGCCGTTGGGTACAGGCGGAGTCGTTACTGGGGATTGGTAACCAGTTGTAGGAATTGTGCTTCCTGTGCCGTTGGGTACAGGTGGAGTCGTCACTGGGGATTGATAACCAGTTGTAGGAATTGTACTTCCTGAACTAGGAGGTATGGGAGCAGTTGGGCTAAATTGTTGATAAATCGCACGAGAAATTGAAATTATGAGTTTTTCGGCGCGGGGATCGTTATTAGGACGTTGTACCATAACCGCAACTACATAACGCTTGCCAGTCGGCATATCAACTAAACCTGCATCTGCAAGGGTTGTGCCAATATCGCCCGTTTTATGGGCAATAGTTGCGCCTGATCCTAAACCAGTAGGCAGGAGCTGATTTCTCACAGTGCGACGCATAATATTTAGTATGCGATCGCGCGATGCGACACTTACCAAATTTCCTTTATTCACCATTCCTATCAGCTTCCCTAACTCCTTGGGACTTGTGGTATTTGTCCCTGACAAATCAGGGAGGGGATTGCGAATTGTAGTTGTTGTCAAACCCCAATTGCGGAAACGCTGATTCAGTGTCTCGATACCACCTAAGCGATGAATCAGCATGTTTGCTGCGGTGTTGTCGCTGATTGTCATCATCTTAGTCGCCACTTCTATGATTGTAAACTGAGTTCCGGCTGGTTTATACTGCATATCCCCAGAACCACCAACAACCATTTGCTTGCTCATGGTGAGTATTTCATCCAGGCTAATTTTTCCAGCATCTACATCTTGGAAAAAGGCAATCAAAATCGGAATCTTAATTGTGCTTGCAGCAGAAAAAGTGGAGGAACCATTCACATCTATATAATTGCCACTGTCTAAATCTACCAAGAAAACTCCTGGTGTGAGATTAGGGTTTGCTGCGGCTAAATTTTGTACTATAGTTTTTAAAGAAGAAATTTCCTGGGTCAGGAATAAGCCGGAAGCAGCTTCTGAGGGATTTTGGGTCAACTGTGGCTGTGCCTGCCCAATAGTTGTATCAGATGATGTGCCATTTGATGTGGTGATGCGACTTGCAGGATCTAACACTGATAACGCCGTACCTACGATCGCACCAATACCAACTCCTACAATTAACAGCCGTAGGGCATACAAAAATGTTCTTGCCATCGGCTTTAAGCGCGTTTTTTGTCGGGATACACTGACTTTTCTTGGCAACGGCTGCTTCCGCATTTGCACATTTTTTGGCTGTACTTTCTTTGGATTGTATGGTGGAATCCTTCCTTTGGCAGCAGCAGTTGGTTTGGCTGGTGTCGGTGGTACTCCTGATCGCTTTATGGGCGAAGTGAGAGGGATTAGGGGAGGAATCGATTTTATACGTGTAGGCATTGTTCGGCTGTAGGGGGCTTGCTGCTGCTTTGTCGCTTCGACTTTATTTTGCCCCTGCTTTTGAACTTTGCTCTTAACCGGACGGCGGCTGGTTTTTGGACGCCGTGAGACTGTTTTAATAACGGTTCTCGTTGGCATAAGATAGGGTAGCAATAAAAGTGTAAAATAAAGAACACATTTAGAAAGGTTTTACTTTATAGGCTAAAGTCACTTTCGATCAATCCCTGATGGGAATTGAAATGTCTTTTGTGTGCGGACTTTGTAGCCACTCTTTCAATTTACCTCTAAGGCACCTTATTATTTACATTAATTTTTGCTTATAATAGTTAGTCTTTTGAGTTGAGCTTAAGTTATTATGACAAGTTTTTGGACGATGAGTTAGTACACAAGTTAGGATGAGTTAAAAGCCTTGATGATTGTTCCGGTTTTCTAGCGCCCATTCTACCTGTCGTAAAATACCACGCAACATAGCAACTTCTCTAGTTTGTAATTGAGCGCGATTATACATTTGCCGAAATGTTTCCATACGGCTAGCTGCTGTATGGGGATAAAGATATCCAATCTTGAGTAGTAGTGATTCTAACTGTTGGTAGTATTCTTCCAGTATATTCAAAGGTGCAGACTCGTTAACAGATGTAGGAACACGCACAGCTAAAGGTGCAGATAATTTTTCACTCTTTATATCCGTGTTTTCTCTAACCGTGTCCTCTTGATTCTCTGTGTCACTTTTTGCTAGTTCATAACAGCAAATAGCCACAGCAGTCGCCAAATTCAACGATGGGTAATTAGAACTGGTAGGAATACGAATAAACCGCTGAGCATAATTTAATTCTTCATTACTCAGTCCTCGATCTTCCCTACCAAAAATGAGCGCGGCTGGTTGTTGCGGTTGATCCAGTAACCAAGGTAGTGCTGTGGAGGGATTTTCTAAGGGGGAGTCCCAGTGACGAACACGAGCTGTGGTGGCGATCGCCCGCGTACATCCTTGCAATGCTTCTGGTAGCGTCGTCACTGAGACTGCTGACTCTAAAATATCCTTAGCATGAACCGCCATTTGAAGTGCTTCACCTGAAAGCGCTTTACATTGAGGATTAACCAACACGAGATGATTTAACCCAAAATTTTTCATCACCCGTGCGATCGACCCGACATTTATTGGTCCTGCTGGTTCTACTAGGATAATTCTCACCTGATTTAATGCCATTTACTGCCCCTGTGTTATTTACCTGGTTTTAAAAGAAGGCTGCCGCCATAATCTTGTTGGGTTTGGTGGCGTAAGCAAAAGTCCTCTGTTTGGGTTTTCTGGCGCACGGTTCAATCCTCCATTCGGGTTTGGTGGCGTGAGCAAAAGTCCTCTGTTTGGGTTTTCTGGTAGACGGTTCAATCCTCCGTTCAAGCTTCCGGGTGCGAGTACAGCCCCGTTAGGGCTAACTCTATCAGTATTGATATTAACGCGCGTCCCATTCTGATAATAGTAAGTGCTAGAGCCATCGCCATTATTGATTGTTGTGGCAGGAGAAATCGTAGTGCCATTTGGTGTATTAATGACACCATTTTGATGAACGCGCGTCCCATAAGGATAATTGAGAATGTTGCCTACACCCTTCGGGTTCGGCAGTTGCTACCCTGCGGGAAGCCGCCTCCGGCGTCTACAAGTCGGGAAACCCGCCCAACGCACTGCCTCACCAGAACTAGAAGTGGAATCACTTTGTGCCTCAGCCGCAGATGGTGTTAAAAAACTGACTCCTAATGTTGTCAGGGCTAATATCAAGAGCTTGAAGACCTTTGGGCGATGATATGTAGAATATCTGGTTACAGGACGCGGCACAACACAATTAGCCTTAGATATTTCACCTACCTCTACAGTTGAGACTTTACTGAACAACTTAGATGACAGCTTATTTATCGAAAAAACGTTATTCATCTTTCTTGTGTTCAAAGCTTTTTTTATGAGTGTTGCATTATGGAAGCTTGCCAAGTAAGAACTATAGGGGCTTCTATACCTATAGGACTCCTATTTGATTTTTGAAAAAAACTCAGTATACCTTTATTGCTTTTCCCTGTTCCCTGTTCCCTGTTCCCTGTTCCCTGTTCCCTGCCCTGACGAGTTGTTCAGGAATCAAACCGGATTCCTATATGATAGAAAACTGTTAAGCAACTTCACTCGAAAACACAAAGACGCTGTGTTTTCACGCGAGATTATCAGTCTAAGTAGGTAGACGTAATTAATTCGCAGATAGCGGTAGTGGGAGCATCTTGCTCCCTACTTTATTACCAACGCGGGCTGTCCTGCCCGCACTACATTTTATATTGAATTCAAACCACCTACTTAAATTTAAATGTTAAGCAGGCGAGACTCGTGAAAAAACAAGATCCCCGACTTCGTAAGAGTTGTCGGGGATTTCAATAGGACTTAATTTTTAGACTGTTCAGCTAGTGAAAACTCACATAGCTGTGATCAACAACACTAGTGATAAACTACATATTGGGTTGCTGACGACGAGCACCCTTTTCCTGGCGGTATTTTTGGAGTTGTTCTTTTTGTTCTGGGGTTAGGACTGCTTCCATTTGCGTTTTCTGTGACTGCATCACTTGCTTTAGTTGGTTTTTCTGATCATCAGAAAGATTTAAAGCAGCAAATCCACCTCGTTCCTGGCGGTTTTGCATAGCGGTTTTTAACTGTTCCCGTTGTTGTTCGGTGAGAATTTTGTCAACTTCAGCGCGGGTATTGCTACGGATTTCTTTGATTTTGGTTTTTTGCTGATCCGTTAGTCCCAAACGTTGGAAAGCTCCTTCTTTTGGCTGAGATTGTGCAACAACTAAGGGCAAAGAGGAGTTTGCTTCTGCTTTGACGGCGAAGGAAGTTGTAGTTAAACTGAGGGCGATCGCTCCACAAATGAGTGATAAGTTTTTGAGTTTCATCCAAGTCTTTCTGTGCTTTTCTCCTAGTTGATACAACTATGGTAAGAGTTCAATTTTAAAAGTGACATGAGGAAAAAGTCATGAATAGATCTATGACTAAAGTCATGGATCTATACAATCAGTAAATTCATCAAGTAATCATGAAGTCTTTTGTTCTGAAATTATCTCTGTAACCAAGAAAGTACTCAGAACTTTCTTTTGCGAAGTAAAGGTTAAAGGGTAACAGAAAATACTTTCTCTGTTAAAATTTTCACCAGCAAACCTTAAATGAATAGTGTTGATTTATAGTAAAACTATAAAAACTAGTTGTTCTTGAGTATATTTTTGTGAGCCGTTCGATTCAATTTTACAATCATCCTTTCCGGTTTCTACTATATTTGGAGTGGGTATTGCTAGCGTTTGCTGCTTTTACAGCAGCTCTACCATCTCACCCAGATCGACATCAAACCAGCTTTCCTGAACTGACTATTTGTAGTCTGGTGCTTTTTGGATTGATGGGTTTGAGATTACCAACTCGTAACCATATAAGTAAAGTCATTTATACCGCACTGGAAATATCTCTAATTTTGGTAACTGGTTTTTGGGGAGTTAAGGGTGATAGAATTTTTGCTTTTCTTGACATCATTTTAGTAACTCGCAGTTGTTTAATTTTTCAGTTACCAAGTCGTTTAATCATCACAGCTTTATCATTTATTTTATTTTTACTAACACTAACAAGTCGATTTACAAAAATAAAATTTCTCCCAGGAATGCAAGAGCGTTTTTGGTTTTTCACTCTCAGTTTTGTCTTAGTATTCGTCTTAGCGTTATTATTTGTTTTACTATTAATGAATACAGTTTTATCTGAGCGAGAAAGTAGAGAAAAACTAGCCATTGCCAATGATAAACTGCGTCAATATGCTTTGCAAATTGAAAATCAAGCTACTCTTGAAGAACGCAACCGAATTGCTCGCGAAATACATGATTCTTTAGGACATTCTCTGACAGCTTTGAATTTACAATTAGAAACTGCATTAAAACTTTTGGAATCGAATCCAACCAAAGCACAAACTTTTTTAGGAAGAGCAAAAGAGTTAGGTTCTAAAGCATTACAAGATGTCCGTCAATCAGTGTCTACGATGCGTTCTCATCCCTTGCATGAGCAATCTTTGGAAGAGGCGATCGCCGGACTTGTAGAAAATGTTCAACGTTCAACTGGTATAACACTAATTTGTCAAATTCACTTAGATCACCCTATTCCAGTTGAAGTTAGCACTGCTGTTTACCGCATTGTCCAAGAATCATTTACAAATATCTGTAAGTATGCACAAGCTACAGAAGTTAAACTGGAAATAATCACGACTCAAACTAGTTTGCATTTAAAGGTTGAGGACAATGGCATCGGGTTTAATTTAACACAAAATACCACTGGTTTTGGACTTCAAAGTATGCGCGATCGCACTTTGGCACTCAATGGTCATTTTCATATTAATAGTGCTCCTGGTTCTGGTTGCAAAATGACAGCTTATATTCCCTTATCTAAAGTTACCACAAACTAATTTAACGACAGAAAATAAATAAGTGATGACTAATCTGATTAAAGTTTTAATTGTAGATGACCAAAGTTTAATTCGTCAAGGATTAAAAGCATTATTGGAATTAGAAGAAGATTTAGAAATCGTCGCAGAGGCAGAAAATGGGGAAATTGCAATTCATTTAGTTGAAGAATTCTATCCAGATGTGGTACTCATGGATATTAGAATGCCTATTATGGATGGTGTTGCAGCAACTCGGGAAATTCAAAAGCGTTTTCCCAAAACTAAAGTTTTAGTACTAACAACCTTTGATGATGATGAGTATGTAAAAACCGCTTTACAGAATGGAGCGATGGGTTATTTGCTAAAAGATACACCTTCAGAAGAGTTGGCTGTTGCTATTCGTGCTGTTAACAAAGGATACACTCAATTGGGGCCAGGAATAGTTAAAAAACTTTTCGCCCAGTTTTCTAGTGTAACACCAACCAAGTCACCATCTCCACCAGATAGCTTAGCTGAACTAACTCCTAGAGAAAAAGAAGTTTTGCGATTGATTGCTACAGGTGCTAGTAACCGAGAAATTGCACAACAACTTTATATTTCTGAAGGGACAGTGAAGAATCACGTCACAAATATCTTGAATAGTTTAGATTTGCGCGATCGCACCCAAGCTGCAATTTTTGCTAATTCTTTTTTACCCTATCTAAGTCACCCTAGTTAAAAGTTTATTTTTACTTAAATAAGTTGATACACTCTTCTCTTAAAACACCTCTTGTGACCTTGACTTTTCTAAAACTCTTAGCGATAACCTCTTGAGATGATATGTTAATTTGAGATTGATTAACTGAAACTAAATCTTCAATAGAAGCACCGTATATAATTTCTGATAAACCTGTCCAAACGCAAGCAGATGCACACATCGGACAAGGTTCACCAGTAGTATATATGGTATAACCTTCTAAAGAAGGGTTTTGTAGTTGAGTGGTTAAACTGCGAATGACATTAATTTCTGCGTGAGCAGAAGGATCGTTGTCTCGCTTCACTGTATTATGAGCTTGGGCAACCACTTGGTTATCTTTGACAATCACAGCACCATATGGGGCGTCTCCTTTTTTTGCTTCTTCCAACGCCAAACGCATAAAATCTTCTGGATTCATAATTACCTTGGGGTTCAAAAATTAGATTTTTCCAGAATTTAGCATATCCTACGATAACATGTTCTAAAGTCATAAATCCTGAAAAAAAGTTTTTCTATTGCTAAGCTAGTCTTTAGATTCACAATTAATTGTGGATTTTTCCTCTTGCTAAATTTGTTATACGTAACTTATGAAATTTATGTTACTTAACAGAGAAAAAACAGCTTTTTACTTGAAAGACTTAGAGACACCAGTAGGTAAATTTGTGAATTTGACTATTGCTGGTCTAGTTTTATTCTCCTCCGTTATTTTTGTAGCACAAACTTATAACATATCTGATAATTTACGACTGACTTTAGATTTTTTAGATACAGTTGTATTACTGATTTTTATTACCGAGTATTTACTCCGTATTTGGAGCGAGGAGAATAAAATTAAGTACTTTTTTAGTTTTTATTCTTTGATTGACTTAATAGCTATTGTACCCTATTTATTAGGAGGTATTGATATCAGCTTTATTCGACTTCTACGATGGTTCAGGATTTTGCGTTTAATTCGATTTATAGATAAAAAAGTTTTCTTGGGTCTCAGCACAGAAGACAGTTTAGTTTATACACGAATCTTATTTACATTATTTGCCATTATTTTTGTCTATTCAGGTTTAATTTATCAAGTAGAGCATCCTGTTAATCCAGAAAATTTTGCGACTTTTTTGGATGCTTTTTATTTTTCTATAGTCACGATGACCACTGTTGGTTTTGGCGATGTGACTCCAATTTCTGAGCTAGGTCGTTTGTTGACAGTATTAATGATTTTAACAGGTATTGCCCTGATCCCTTGGCAAGTAGGTGATTTGATAAAGCGATTAGTAAAAACTGCAAATCAAGTGGAAACAATTTGTTCTGGCTGCGGTTTATCGTTCCATGATACAGATGCTATGTTCTGCAAAATTTGTGGTACTAAGTTGAGAAATAACTCGTAATTTATCATTAATTTTTGCTTCAAAAACCAAGTATCCATAGTTACAAAAAATCCTCTAACTTAAGAAAGAAGCATTTGTTTATTTTTTGAGGTATTATATTCTACCAAAATAGAGAATATATGACGAAAAGAAATGTACTCACTCCGTTTCAGCGTTTGCTTAGTATCTATTGTCCTGACGATCATCGCTAACAACTTGGTATGTTCTGCAACTGCAAAACCCAAAGTAAGTTTCTTAACAGTTCAACAACCTCAAACAAAGTTTTTCAACGCGCAATTACTTGCACAAGAGTTATCCAAAGTCCGAACTCCCATTGTTCAGTTTTCTAAGGATACATATCCGGAAGTCAACTTACCTGAGATTACATCTGGGCAAATTCAAGTTCAAGAAAATCAATACTTAACTATTATCACGCTGCCAGCAGATATTTTATTTGACTCTAATAAAGAGACGATTCGCCCAGATGCAGAGAAAATGTTGCGTCAAGTCAGTCAGGCAATCAATAATCATTATCCTAACACTTGGTTACAAATCCTAGGACATACTGACTCTAAAGGCTCTAAAGATGATAACTTAAAATTGTCAGAGCAATGGGTAGCAGCAGTACAAAAGTGGCTGAGTGAAAAAGGTGGCATAGACATATCTTTGATATCGAAAGAAGGTTATGGGCAAGCCCAACCCGTAGCACCAAATCAAAAATCTGATAGTTCGGATAACCCCGCAGGACGGCAAAAGAATCGTCGTATTGAAATTGTGATTCAAAAGGTAGCAAATCATCAGGTATAACTGACTTTTAGAAAGCAAAAAAGCAGTCATCAGCAGGTTAAAAACACTACTGTAGACATTAGTAATTTTAAATTGTTATGTTGTTGTATTAAGTACTTTACTTTTATAGCTAAATAGGGTGTAAGGTTGTTTTATTTAAGACAACTGTAAAAGTACGTTTTTCTAGTATAAAATTCCTCGTGCTGTCTGACAAGCCAGACAAATACTTTTTGCATCTACCATTTTCAAAAGAGTGACTGCATCTACCGAACTTAGTGGTCAGGATTTTTTCAATTCATGAGTGTACTCGACTTGATGAAAGTGACAAGAAGACTCATGTAAGAAATGCTATTTCACGAAGATCCAGAGTGAGGTTAACCAGATGTTCCAGGCAGATGTGGCGATGAGTAGTATTTACAATCCATTCCTTGTTGCCCTTTCAATTGTGATAGCTGTGCTTGCTTCGTACACCGCTATTGATTTGGCTGGGCAAATAACGGTAGCTAAAGCAAAGGCAAGACTAGCTTGGTTAATTGGCGGTGCAGTTGTCATGGGAATTGGTATCTGGTCAATGCACTTTGTTGCCATGCTTGCCTTCAGTTTACCAATATCGATGGGGTATGACGCGTTGACTGTAGTGGTTTCCGTGCTACCTGCTATTGTTGCCTCAGCAGGTGCGCTTTTGCTTGCTAGTCGCCCAGTATTAAGTACGCAGCAATTGGTGAGTGGTGGTGTGTTAATGGGCATTGGTATTGCCTCTATGCACTACATTGGTATGGCAGCAATGCGGATGGAAGCAGCGATTCAGTATGATGCAGTACTGTTTATGCTTTCTGTGGCGATCGCCATCGGTGGATCAATTGTGGCGCTGTGGATTGCTTTCCAACTGCGTTTGCAAACGGCGAAAACTGGTAGGCGAGGCAAGATTTATAGTGCGTTCGTCATGGCAGTTGCAATTTCCGGGATGCATTACACAGGGATGGCAGCTGCCTCTTTTAGACCAACCAGAGTGACTGGCACAGTCGCAACCATGCAAGTATCCCTATCTGAGTTAGCTGTAAGTATTGGCGTTAGTACTATCATTATCCTAAGTTTCACACTGCTAACTTCCTTTGTGGAGCGGCGAATGGTTTCCCAAACACTATTACTCAAACAGCTAGAAGCTCAACGATCGCAGCTCTTCATGGACATTACCCTGCTGATTCGGCGGTCTCTCAAGTTAGAGGATATTCTCAACACAGCGGTTTGTGAGATCCAAAAAGCACTGAACACAGACCGCGTTATCATCTATCGTTTCAATGCTGACTGGGGCGGTACCATCATTGCCGAGTCAGTAGCAAAAGGTTGGATAAAAACTGTAGGAAAAACAGTCTTTTCTCCATTTGGCAAAGATGACATAAAAATGTACAAAGATGGTCAAGTCCAAGTAACAAAGAACATTTATCAGGGGAATTTTACAGACTCTTACCGACAAATTCTTGAAGGCTTTCAAATTAAGGCGATTTTGGTTGCACCTATCTTAAGTGAGCATCGGCTTTTAGGTTTATTGTGTGCTCACCAATGCTCTGAATTTCGGAATTGGCAGCAGTTAGAAATTGATTTATTTGGGCAATTAGCTGTTCAAGTAAGCCTTGCTTTAGAACAAGGAAATCTTTTGCATGAACTTAACACTGCACAGGAAGTGTTGCGGGTGCGTGACCGTGCGATCGCCGCTGCTAGCAATGCCATTGTCATAACAGACCCTCGTCAGGAAGACAATCCTATCATCTTTTGCAATCCTGCATTTGAAGCCATGACCGGTTATTCACCACAAGAAGTTTTAGGACGCAACTGCCGATTTTTGCAAGGACCTGACACTAATCCACACAGTGTTGAACAAATACGCAATGCATTGCGACAAGAGCAAGAATGTCATGTTGTGATTAAAAATTACCGTAAGAACGGTACCCCATTTTGGTGTGAATTAAGTATTTCTCCAGCACGAGACGTCACTGGACAGGTGATAAATTTTATTGGGGTACAATCTGACATTACCTCACGCAAACAGGCGGAAGAAGAATTGAGACGCAGCAAAGAATTCCTCCAACGTCAGCTTATGGAACTTATTGATGATGTTAAAGAGGTAGCCAAAGGTGACCTGAGAGTTCGAGCTCAAATGACAACCGGTGAAATCGGAATAGTAGCCAACTTTTTCAATACCATTATCGAAAGCTTGCAACAATTAGTCCTTCAAGTCAAACAAGCGGCTATACAGGTCAATGTTTCTGTGGGGAAAAACTCTGATGCTATTGGTCATTTAGCAGATGAAGCACTCCAACAAGCTGAAGAAATTGGCTGCACCCTTGAGTTGGTAAATCAAATGAATTTCTCCATTCAAGAAGTCGCCAATAATGCTTCTCAAGCAGCAAAAGTGGCTCGTACATCTGCCAAGACTGCTTTGAGTGCAGGTGAAGCAATGGACTATACCGCATCTAGCATCTTTAATTTACAAAAAACAATTACTCAAACAGCCAAAAGGATAAAACATTTTGGTGAGTCATCCCAAGAGATTTCCAAAGTTGTTACCTTGATTAACGAAATTGCATTACAAACCAATATACTAGCTATCAATGCTGGTCTTGAAGCGACGCGTGCAGGTGAACAATCTCAGGGCTTTATTGTTGTGGCTCACGAAGTTGGTCGCTTAGCAATACAGGCAGCCGAAGCAACTCAAGAAATTGAACAAATTGCAGAAAATATCCAATTAGAAACTAACGCAGTTATCCAGGCGATAGAACAAGGAACGACTCAGGTGGTAGAAAGCGCTGAGCTAGTCAAAGACGTCAAGCAAAGCATGGAGACAATTGTAAAAGTATCTCGTCAAATTGACGAGTTAGTTCAGTCAATTTCTCAAACAACAGTGTCTCAAGCCGACACTTCGCAGGCAGTTGCTGTTTTGATCAAGGAAATTACCAAAACTTCAGAACACACTGCTAATTCATCTGGTGTTGTGTCAACTTCTTTACAACAAACTGTAGAAGTCGCGCAGCAATTACAAGCATCAGTTAGTGTGTTTCAAACTCGCGTAGGTTGAATCAAGTGAATTCGTACTTTATCACACAAAAAAAGGTGGACAATGAAGCCCACCCAAAAAGAAAGAGAATAGATACTCTGTTGCTAATTAACCCAACAATGCCTTAGCCTTAGCTAATACATTATCAACTGTGAAGCCGAATTTCTCTAAGGCAACTGCACCTGGAGCTGAAGCACCAAAGCGATCAATGCTAACAGTATCGCCTTCGGTGCCAATATACTTATGCCAACCGAAACTGGCAGCAGCTTCTACAGACACACGCTTGGTGACAGCTTTAGGCAGAACAGATTCTTTATAACCTGCATCTTGTGCTTCAAACAGTTCCCATGAGGGTAACGAGACAACACGGACTTTCTTACCTTCAGCCGTGAGTTTCTCGGCTGCAGTTACGCAGAGGCTCAATTCTGAACCAGTGCCAATCAAAATCAAATCTGGCGTACCTTCAGAATCTACCACTGTGTATCCACCCTTCGTCACGCCCTCAATCGAAGTACCTGCCAAGTTGGGGACATTTTGACGGGTGAATGCTAACAGGGTGGGGTTGTTTTGCTTGGCACTCTCGATCGCCACTTTGTAAGCGCCAGAGGTTTCGTTTCCGTCTGCGGGGCGAATTACCGTTAGGTTAGGAATCGCTCGCAAAGAAGCCAGAGTTTCAATTGGTTGGTGCGTTGGACCATCTTCACCTTGTCCAATCGAATCGTGAGTCATCACCCAAATCACGCCTGCTTGGGATAAAGCGGATAAGCGGATGGCAGCACGCATATAATCTGTGAAGATCAAGAAGGTAGCGCCGTAAGGAATTAATCCAGATTGATCCAGCGCGATACCATTACAGATTGCGCCCATACCGTGTTCCCGCACACCAAAGTGGATGTTGCGGTTTTGGTATTGCCCTTTCTGAAATTCGTCGGAGTCCTTGAGTTCAGTCAGGTTGGAGTGAGTCAGGTCAGCCGAACCACCAATCAGCTCAGGTAAAACCGCCCCCAGTTTGTTGAGGCAAGTTTCCGAGTGTTTGCGGGTAGCCAGTCCTTTGTCTTCTGGGGTATAGGTAGGTAGTACTTTATCCCAACCATCAGGCAATTTGCCGCTGAGGTACCGCTCAAATTCAGCAGCTTCTTGGGAATATTTGCCTTTGTAGTCGCTGAAAACTTTGTTCCATTCTTCCTCCAGGTTTGCCCCGCGCTCAACAGCTTTGCGCCAGTGCTTAAGAGCATCTTCTGGTACTACAAAAGGCTCGTATTCCCAACCCAAGTTTTTGCGGGTGAGTTTAACTTCGTCTCCACCAAGGGCAGACCCGTGAACGCCAGCTGTGTTTGCTTTGTTGGGCGAACCGTAACCGATGGTGGTGGTGACTTTAATGAAAGAAGGTTTGTCAGTAACACCTTTGGCAGCTTCAATAGCTTTAGCAAGACCTTCCAAATCACTGTTACCTTCTGCAACGTGCTGCACGTGCCAACCGTAAGCTTCAAAGCGCTTGGAAACATCTTCGGTGAATGCTATATCTGTAGAACCATCGATGGAGATGTGGTTGTCGTCGTACAGAGCGATGAGTTTGCCTAATCCCAGGTGTCCCGCGTAAGAACAAGCTTCACCAGAAACGCCTTCCATGTTGCAGCCATCACCTAAAATCACGTAGGTGTAATGGTCAACAATCTTGGCATCGGGTTTATTGAACTTTGCGGCTAGATGTGCTTCAGCCATTGCCAAACCGACTCCATTGGCAATTCCTTGCCCCAAGGGTCCGGTAGTCACTTCTACACCAGCAGTCATGAAGTTTTCTGGGTGTCCGGGGGTTTTGGATTCCCACTGACGGAATTGCTTGATGTCCTCAATGGTCACGCTGTCGTAACCAGTCAAATACAGCAGGGCATACTGCAACATTGAGCCGTGACCGGCAGACAGAACAAAGCGATCGCGGTTGAACCACTTGGGATTTTTGGGGTTAAACCGCAAAAAGCTATTCCACAGCACAAATGCCATTGGCGCAGCGCCCATTGGCAGTCCTGGGTGACCAGACTTTGCCTTCTCTACAGCATCAATTGCCAGAAAGCGGATCGAGTTAATACAAAGTTCTTCGAGGGTTTGGGTTGCAACAGCCATAATCAGATTGTTCTCTACGACGGGTTAGCAGTCTTTGAGCATCACCAGGGGAGTTGTTTATCAGTTACTAGTTACCAGTTTTCACTGTTCACTGTTCACTGTTAACTGTTCACTGTTTGAAAGATCCCCGGCAGTATCCTCATCATCCCATTGGTGCTTGTTGACCGACAAGCGGCAGATCTTGGGATTTTTGATGAAAATTTTGGATTCATTTTATGGGGGATATCTTCTATTATCGGTTGCTGAACCCACTGAATTACCAAGATTTCTGCCCAACATCTCAATACAGACAATGCTTGAGTTTCATGCTTTTAGGTCAAATCCACGCATCTCAAATTTCCCACCCTAGACATACTTCTTAAAGGCTAGTGTCACATTATGACCACCAAAACCGAAAGAATTGGATAGTGCCACTTCGACTTTTGCTTCCCGGCTGGTGTTGGGGACGTAATCCAAGTCACACTCAGGATCTGGGTTTTCCAAATTAATTGTCGGTGGAATCCGGTCATTGGCGATCGCCAGTACAGTTGCTACTGCTTCAATTCCACCAGAACCACCCAACAAATGACCTGTCATTGATTTGGTGGAGCTAACTGCTATCTTATAAGCATATTCACCTAAAGCTTTTCTCATTGCAGCAGTTTCCGTCGGATCATTCACTGGCGTACTGGTACCATGTGCATTAATGTAGCTCACCTGTTCTGGTAGTATACCAGCGTCTTTTAGTGCTAGTTGGATCGCTCTTGCTGCACCTTCGCCTCCCGGTACTGGAGAGGTCATGTGGTAAGCGTCGCAAGTCATACCATAGCCAATAATTTCTGCATAAATTCTGGCTTTGCGACTCAAAGCATGCTGCAATTCTTCTAAAATTAAGATGCCTGCACCTTCACCCATAACAAATCCGTCACGGTCTTTATCAAATGGGCGGCTTGCATGAGCGGGGTCATTGTTCCGAGTTGAAAGTGTTCTAGCTGAAGCAAATCCAGCTAAAGATAAGGGTGTAATTGCCGCCTCACATCCTCCACAAATCATCGCTTGGGCATATCCCCCTTGTATGAGGCGAAAAGCTTCCCCGATAGCGTTTGAGCCGGCAGCACAGGCAGTTACCGAGCAGGAATTTGGTCCTTTAGCACCAGTATGAATTGCTGTCAATCCCGCTGCCATATTGGCTATCATCATCGGTATCATAAAAGGACTACAGCGATCCGGGCCACGATTCAGGTAAATTGTTTGCTGGTCTTCTAAAACCTTAATGCCACCAACGCCAGAACCAATAATAACGCCAATTTGTTCTGCGTTTAAGTCGTTGATGACTAACTGCGCGTCTGCTACAGCCTGACTTGCTGCCGAGACGCCAAATTGGGCAAACCGATCCATGCGTTTGGCTTCTTTGCGCTCCATGTATTCATGTGGATCGAAGTTTTTTACCTCACCAGCAATGCGACAATCGTGACGAGACGCATCAAACAAGGTGATTTCACCAATCCCATTGCGTCCGCTGATCAATCCTTCCCAATATTCGGCTGGTGTATTACCAATCGGTGTAAGCGCGCCAACACCAGTAACAACAACGCGTTTACGTATAAAATCAGTCATGTCGATAGTTATGATGGCTATTGATGCAGGCAGAACAAAACAGTGCTGAGCAATGAGTTGGTGAGTTAGTGCGCCCTTGGGGAGGACAGTGCTGGGGTGAGGCAGCGCTGGCTCCCGTTGTCGCACCTGGCGTACACCTTTGGCGTGCGTTTTGCGCATACCCTATGGGTGAGTTGGTGAGTTCTCAAGAAGGACAAAGGGAGAACGAGATTAGTCATTGCTACATAGAACTTCTCCATAGTTGTACCAAACAACTACTTGGTCTACTTCGGTGCTTTTGC
Source organism: Brasilonema angustatum (assembly GCF_059505445.1). NCBI lineage: Bacteria > Bacillati > Cyanobacteriota > Cyanophyceae > Nostocales > Scytonemataceae > Brasilonema > Brasilonema angustatum. The sequence goes on from NZ_JCACKO010000117.1 coordinate 53,954, forward strand.
CAAGGCAGATAGATCTAAAAGTACTATATATCACACTTTTGCATCGTAAACCTACGTACAACAACTTCGTCGTTTTCAACGAGTAATTTGGTGTTAGTTGGTTTATTTTTCGCCATTTTGACTAACTCTCGAACATTCTAACAAGTAAGAATTGCTACTTATTCAAGCTCTTGACTCTTCACTCCTGACTTTTTACTCAGCAATGCCAGTCGCCTGCCTTCGGTTACCCTCCTGGAGTTTACGCTTTTGGGCACACTCTGCTGGAGACTGTCCTTTGGAGGAGATAGCAACTCCCGTCAAAGTGCCCGTAGCCTCAATAGCACTCAGCACTCAGCAATTTTTTAGGCTGATGTGGCAACTTTCTGGTCAATGTAGTCCACAGCCTCTTTTACAGTTGTAATTTTTTCGGCGGCTTCATCAGGAATTTCGATGTCAAACTCTTCTTCCAAAGCCATAACAAGTTCAACCGTATCAAGGGAGTCAGCTCCTAAATCGTTGGCGAAACTGGCTTCTGGTGTTACTTCTGAGGACTTAACACTCAGTTGATCGACAACAATTTTTTTGACCTTTTCAAATGTTTCTGCTTGGCTCATAGATACTATTCCTCAACCAGTTGCTAGAATCCGCTGTTTATGGGGGATATATTTTTGGGCATATTCATCTTATCGGAAAGCGCGAGCACCCGTACACTGTTAAGAGATTTTCTTTGGTGAAAATCTAAGGGCGCTTCCTCAAAATAAACAAGTCAAGTAATGATAAAACAGTTATTGAGTAACTAAGATACTATGCTAACCCATACATTGAAATACGCATACTTTCCAGGTTGTGTTGCCCAAGGAGCTTGCCGGGAACTTCATCAATCAACTGTTGCCCTAACCCAAGCCCTAGATATCGAACTCATTGAACTCAAAAAAGCTGCTTGCTGTGGTTCCGGTACGTTTAAAGAAGATTCCCAAATGTTGGAAGATACGGTTAATGCACGGAACATTGCTTTAGCAGAAGAGTTAAATCTACCACTGCTAACTCATTGCAGTACTTGTCAGGGTGTTATTGGTCATGTTGACGAACACCTTAAACAATGCAAAAAAACAAATCCAGCATACCTTGAACAAGTGAACGGCTTGTTGCAAAAAGAAGGCTGTTCACCTTATCGAGGAACCACAGAGGTCAAACATCTCCTTTATGCTTTAGTAACCGACTACGGTTTAGAAGAAATTCAAAAACGTGTCAATCGTAAGCTAACTGGATTAAAGTGTGCAGCTTTTTATGGCTGTTATCTCCTGCGTGCCCAAAAATCCATGCCTTATGATGATCCCTTCCAACCAAAGGCGATGGAAAATGTCTTTCGTACGGTGGGAGCAGAACCTATTTATTACAGAGGTCGTACGCAATGTTGCGGTTGGCCTCTTTCTAGTTATGCCACGACTCAATCTTTTCAAATGGCTGGAATGCATATTCAAGAAGCCATAGAAGCTGGTGCAGATTGTATAGTGACACCTTGTCCTCTTTGTCACCTGAATTTGGATTCTCGTCAAAAAGAGGTGGAAAAAGTCATCGGACGGGAACTCGGTTTACCAATACTACATTTACCCCAGCTGATTGCTTTAGCAGTTGGTGTCAGTCCTAAGGAACTTGGTTTAGATCGGCATATTGTTTCCACCAAACCAGTTTTGGAAAAATTAGGATTCAATTAACCTGATTCGGCCCAATTCAAGAGTCCGCCATGTGGCGGGCGAGGTTGTCAGGGGGATGACGATTACAGCGTTCCCCTTGCGCCTTTGTGGAAACTTTCAACTTTAGCCAAGGCAAAAAGCGATGCTGCAAAGCGCGACGCACGCGATAGTGCGGAGCACCCGTCTTACGGCGATCGCCTGATATTTTTATAAATTTTAGCAAGTGCGCGGATGCCATGAAGGCGACAAAAGTCTAAAACTCAGAACTGATAAGCTTTTAATACGCGAAATTGCTCTTGGTTTTTCAAACAGCTACTGACTCGCGCTAGGTGTCTTCTCCGTCTTGAGTTCTGTGTTGTTCTCAATCATTGATTTTGCTGCTTGCGGAATTGGTGTTGGTGTTATTGTCACTGCTGGAGTCGGTATGGCTTCGACTTGTGATGTCGGTGTTGGAGTTGGAATTGGTGTAAAAGTCGGAGTAGGCGTAGGTTCTACGGTTGGTTGATTTTTTTCAACATTGGGTGTCACCGACGGCGTGAAAGTTGGGGTAGGCGTGGCTTGTAGTGTGGGTGTTGGTACTGTAGTTACGTCTGGAGTTGGTTTTGTGAATGTGGGTGCATCTGATGTCGCGGGTGCTGTTGTTGGTTTTGTGAATCTGGGTGTATCTGATTTTGTGGGTGCTGTTGTTGGCTTTATTTTTGACTTCTGGCGTTTGGGAATTACTGGCTGTTCGTCTTTTAGATCTGGTGTGATTGGTGGACTGACTTTGATTATTGGTGTAGGAACAGGTGAGGACGGAGTAATAATTGTGGATGGAGGTTCGACAATTGGTAGCGGTGTGGCGGTTACTGTGGGTTCCTGTTTGGGAACAGATGAGGGTTTAACAGTTGTTGTGGGTTTAGAAGTGGATTTTGCGGGTGGTGAGGGTGTGACACGATACCAATGAAAGAAAGCGAACAATCCTCCTGCTGCTAAAATTCCAGTTGTGATAATTTTTGTTGAAGAAACCAAAATGTTTTTATAGCCAGTTTTGTTGGAGTGAAAATTATTATCTGGTGATACTATATTCATTCTGGTCACCACGTGCGGAGCTGGGGGTGGCTGCAAGCTGGTATCTTCTTCTGCAACTATTTGATCGGAAATATTTGTAGCGATATTTTTTTGCTGACTGGTATGAGTTTGTGGATCGGGAATATTTGTAGCGATATTTTTTTGCTGACTGGTATGAGTTTGTGGATCGGGAATATTTGTAGCGATATTTTTTTGCTGACTGGCATGAGTTTGTGAAGATGAAGACTGGTTGAGCAATTTAAGATTGTGGCGAGTTGCTGCAACTCCCATGTCATCATCAAGAGATTCTCGTAATTGTATTGCTTTGGTTAGGTAATTGAAAGCTGTGCTGTTTTCTTCCAAACAAAGAGCACGAGTTCCTAGTTGATGCAATATCCACGCTTGCACAGATCTATCTTTTTCGGCTTGAGATGCTTGTAGTCCCCTTTGGAGTACTTGTTCCCACAAACCCCATCGCTTACTTAAAGCGAGTGTACCTTCCACTACTTTTACCAAGCGTAAGATATCTTGCCAACGACTATTTCTGACTGCGACTTCCAAGATTTGCGCGATCGCATCAATTTCTGCTAATAAGATATTGGGTTGCTGTTGGTGGCGTTCAGTCCAATTTACAAAGTAGGCGATCGCTTTTTCTACAGATGCTGTCAACTTCGATTCTGGCGGTAAAATCTCTACTATAGTCTTAGTGATTTTATATCGAGAGCCATCAAGCTGCACAAGATGATGCTTGCGTAGTTTTTCGAGTCTATCAAAAGCATCTGAAATTTGTGTGATGTCAGTAATTTTTTGATGATCAAGCCCAACATCACCCATAATACTTAACAACTCCAGAATTGTTTTTTCTGATGTTGATAACGATGTTATTATTTGTTGAAGTAGATAGTTGCTTGAAGCAGAGGTAGGCAATTGACTAACGACTTCGGAAAGCGAACGCCTTTGTTGGTGTATACTCGCCATCACTATCCGCAGGCGCATTGGCTGCCCATCTAAAATCTTATATAGCGATTTTGCTTTCTCTTGTTCTTCTATATTCAAAGGACGTTGCAGTTCCCTTTGCATCAAAACCAGAGCATCATTCATGGGAAGTCCAGAAAGCTTCATCGAATGCCCCTTTTTCTTGATGCGACTCGTTGATGAAGCAACCAGGAAGGTGCAGTTGGGCACTACATTTATCAGTTCTTGCAATTCGTCTTGAATAAGTGGATCATTATCTAAGACGACAAGAGCCTGTTTTGTGTGAAGTTGTTGACAAATTTGCTGAGGAGTTGGTTTATAAGGAATGTTGCTTTCATAAAAAGCATCCCATATGAACTGAAGTAAATCTCCTACATTTGGATGGAGAGGAGATAAGCTAATGACACCAGCAGCGAAAAGTGATTTGACTTGAGGGTTGTGCTCTAAGTGGCGTAATAAAACTGTTTTCCCAAAACCAGATGGACTGTAAAATTCCACTGATTGCCCAGCTTGAAAGGTAGCAATAGCTTCTTTGACTAATTCTTGTCGATCCAGAAAATTATCTGAGGGTTGCTGAAGTATCAATGGGGTGGAATGCAAGCGCAAAGTCGGTTTGTCTTCCTCAGTTGCTATATTTACACTAGCACCCTGAGGTGAATTCATCTTTATGATCCAATTTCCAACTACCAGTTGAGCATTCACTTCTTCCAAGACGTTTGTTATTATAGTATTTTCAGTCATAGTTTTTTGTTGAGCCAGATTTAGATTACTGTTTTTCTACTAATCGCAATGTAGCTATCATTAATCATATGTATATTACATAAATTTTTTAATCATTCCAGAAAAACGAAGTATAAATATTTATTTTAAGATTGTTTTCTTTCCATAACTTAATTAATACATCAAGCTAAGCGTAGAGTATTTAGCTAAAAATTCGTTGACGCGATAGTGAGAAAACTTAAGGCTATGTTAAGAAAGCTTGCAAAAACGAGCTATAAAAAAAAGAGTTTCAAAACCAAGCTTCAATATTATAGATATTCCCCATGAAATGCGTAGATCCGGACACTCTTCATGGGGGATTCGTTATTTAATATCTATTATGGTCAGTTAACCTAAGTTTTTTGAACCGAGAGATCAACGACTGTCCCAGAGCCAGAATCAGTTAGCACCTTATTGTCATCAGTGAAGTTGAGTTTCACAACTTTGAACCTGGCTTCTTCTATTTTAGGTAGTGTTAAAGTCAAAATACCATTTTTGAACTCTGCTTTCACCTCCTCATTCTTGACTGGAACAGGTAGCGAAATAGTTCGTTGAAACTTTCCATACCGTAACTCAGATCTGAAGTAGCCACGTTGTGAATTGGTGCTTTCATAACGAGTTTCACCAGCAATGTAAATTGCTTGTCGTGCGACTTGAACTTCCAAATCTTTACCTTCTACACCAGGAAGTTCCGCACGTAAGGTCAAATTTTCATTTGTATCTTTCAGTTCAACTGCTGGAGTCCAACTTGTAGTTGTCATTTCGCGACTGTGACTGAAAAAGTCGTCAAAGATTTTATCCATTTGACGATTCAGAATTTCAATTTCTTGGAATGGTCGCCAACGTATTAGTGCCATACTGTAATTACCTCCTTTGTACCAGTGTTATGCCTGAACAAAAGGTTGACTCACGAATTTCCTACAAATACACAACCAAGATCTAAACGTTTGAGTTTAAGGTGAAGCTTTCTTGATTGCCTTTATTTTTATATTATAAGAAATTTCAAATTTAGGAATCGTACAGATTTAGTAAGTCGGCGTAAAAATTTCAAGGTATGTCCGCCGCGAGTGCAACGTAAGCGCAAAGCGCACGCTGTCGATCGCTGCGGACGGAATTACGTTGAAATGCGTAAGTCCTGAAAAAGCAAGGTTTATTGGCTGATTTACGTACCGAGCAACCAATATAAAAATATTTTATACTTAATATATAAAAGTTGATCTCCGGAAACAAATAAAACCAGGGTGTAGATACTTGAATGGAGTTAACAGCTATAAATTGTCATTTTGGTAGGGATGGGGTAGTCACTCATGGATTTGTCTGGGTATGAGATAAAAAAAATAAGAAAAGCACTGAAATCTGCTTACCCTACGCGAGACAAATTGATTATTATGCTGCGTGAAGAAATTGATATAGATGAGTCGGAAGTTCCTCAAGATTCAGATTATGAGCATGTTCTCTTCGATCTGATAAGAAATTTTGAGAGTCAAGGTAGTATTAAGAAATTAATTGATGGGGCGCGTAGGGGAAATCCTGGTAATGACTTGTTGCATAAATTATCTACTAGAATAAATGCTTTTCAAATACTTGCTCCTTTAAAGGAAAAATATATTAAACAGATGAAGCAATCTTATCTTGCCTGTTGTCCTGAAGATTGGGATAACAATCAAAATACTGAGACTACTGATGAACTTAAACAAATTTTAGATAATCTTGAGGATATGCCTCAAGGGAGTAATCCCTACACCCATACTGAACAGTTTGTAGCTCGTTTCTTAACAGACGCAGCAAACAGGCTATCTCCTAAAGAATTAGATAAATTAAACGAATTAGGCAAGCGGTACTTTAAGAATTTTGATAAGTTGCTGACTCCGAAAGATGAGACACCAACAATCGAACGAACACAGAATATACCAAATCACCTAATTGTTCACCTATACCCAAGTAAACAACAGAACAAGCGTTATTTTATTTCGGCTTGGTTTATCTCTGATGGAGAAAATGATAAATTCAATCATCAGACAGGAGAAGGTTATAAATTTTTAGAAATTCAAGAACAGGAGCAAGAAACATTTACTCTAGAACAAATTCCTTCTTTAATAGAAGATTATCTTCGCCAAATAACTTCATACCTAACTGACTTCTCTAGCCAACCAACGATTGAGATTTTTTTACCCTATGAACTTTTAAACGAACCAATTGATACTTGGAGAATTGAACAAGAGGAAGAACTACCAATTCCTATCGGTAGTTTATACAAAGTTATTGTTCGTTCTAGTCGTCGCCTGGAGAAGAAATATCCTAACAGACATCTTTGGGTGCAGAAGTGGAAGACTTTAAAGGAACTCACTGAAAACACCTGCTCTGTGTGTTGTACCTCTGGTGATCGTTATTCTTGGGAAAAACTACTTTATAAATTAAATCTAGATTGTGCTGTTGCTTTAAAATTGATGAAGCCGCCATCTAAAGAAATTTTTAAAGTCATGAATCAAACCGCAATTCCAATTGCGTTATGGTTAAGACAAGAATTAGAAAATTTGAATCATCGACTTGAACTTGATGAACTTTTGACATGTTCAATAACAGAACTACCAGAACAAGTCAAACGGAAGCGCTTATGTGATTTTCCTGAAAAGTCTGAGCAGCGCATTGGACATCATCTGTCCTTACTATGGGAAAATCCTTATATATTGCCACCTCAGATTGAATATACAACGCCATCATGACATCTTGGAAAATCTTTCGAGGAACTCCTGAAAAATCCCACAATGGAATTGAACGCCTTCCTGAGCCTCCTAACTGGCGCAGATTTGACAAAGAAGAACGAGGTATTACTTATCAGGCGAGGGGTGAGGAAATAGAGCTAGTCAATGCGGCTTTATATCTACGTCGTCCTTTGTTAGTGACTGGAAAACCGGGGACAGGGAAAACTACTTTAGCTTATGCAGTGGCTAAAGAATTACAACTGGGAGAAGTGTTGCGTTGGAATATTACGACTCGCTCGACTTTACAGCAAGGACTTTATCGTTATGATGCCATTGGTAGGTTACAAGATGCTCAAATGAGTCAGGATAAGAAAGATAATTTAGGGATAATGGGCATGTATAGTAAAAAAAATTTAGCAGAAATTGGCAAGTATATTCAATTGGGTTCCTTGGGAACGGCGTTACTTCCTTCAAAAAATCCCAAGGTGTTATTAATTGACGAAATGGATAAAAGCGATATTGATTTACCCAATGATTTATTAAACATCTTTGAGGAAGGGGAATTTGAAATTCCTGAGTTAGCACGGATAGCTGACAAAATCCCAGAAATTGTTGTACAAACTTACGATAACCAAAGGACAATCATCGTTGAAGGAAAGGTGCAGTGTCAGGCGTTTCCGTTTGTGATCCTCACGAGTAACGGCGAACGAGAATTTCCACCGGCTTTCTTGCGGCGCTGCTTGAGATTAGATTTACGGGAACCGACTCGTGATGAATTAGAAGCGATTGTCAAAGCGCATTTAGGCGATATTATTGGACAAGCAGACAAAGTTATTGAGAAGTTTGTCAACCGACGGGATAAGGGAGACTTGGCAACAGACCAATTACTCAATGCCATTTATATGTTAACCCGTACGGCTGATTTGCCTGATTCTCCGATGCTGGATTCTGGGGATGATCAAGAAAAAGAACAGAAAAAAGAAAAGTTCATCGAACGGTTGCTGCAATACTTGAGTAGTACAGAGGGGATATGATTTCGCGGGCGATCGCCATTCTACAACAAGCAGAGTTTGACCTAACCGCCCGCGAGTTAGCAGAAATTATCTGGTTGGCGGTTCATATAGAAGAGTCTGAACAATCACAGCAGCAATTACAACAACAATCCCAACAATTAAACCCACCCCAAACCCAAACTCAAGAAACTCCAGAGATAGCATCTTCACCTCAAGTCACAGAACCTGGTGCTGAAATTTCTCTTCCCTCTTCTGTGCCAAGTTCCGCTCATATAGAAGAGTCTGAACAATCACAGCAGCAATTACAACAACAATCCCAACAATTAAACCCACCCCAAACCCAAACTCAAGAAACTCCAGAGATAGCATCTTCACCTCAAGTCACAGAACCTGGTGCTGAAATTTCTCTTCCCTCTTCTGTACCAAGTTCCGCAAAGTCTCCAGAAAGTCGGGAAGCAATTCCGATCAAAGTACCTGCGGGTGTAGGACTAAGAAATTCTCTAGCTTTAGGACGTGCGCTTCGTCCTTTAATGCGCAAAATTCCATCTCCTACAGAAAATATACTGGATGAGGAAGCAACCGTTTGCCGCATTGCACAAGAAAAAATTTGGGTACCAGTTCTCAAACCTGCGCCAGAAAGATGGTTAGAGTTAGCGTTGGTGGTTGAACAAAGCAGTTCAACTGCTGTCTGGAAACAGACTATCATCGAACTCCAACGCCTCTTAAAATATCACGGTGCATTTCGGGATGTGCGAACTTGGGAATTAAAAATTACAGAAACAAAAGTACAATTATTCCCTCAAAATAGTACAGGTGCTTATGGTTCAACTCCTTATAGTCCTGAAGTATTGATTGACTCCAAGGGACAGCGTTTAATTTTACTGGTGAGTGACTGTATTTCTCCTGCTTGGCGAAACAAGTTTATTCATCCACTGCTAGAGTTGTGGGGACGTAAGGGTTTAATGACTATTCTGCAATTACTCCCCGAACGGCTTTGGGAACGAACAGCTTTAGCTTCAGAAATACCTGTTCAACTGCATTCCCTTAACCCTGGAGTTTTCAATTCTCAGCTGATTGTAGAAACTTGGGATGACGATATAACTGATGAAATTGAGAACACTCTCCAAAAAGACGCAAACAAAATCCAAAATTCTATCCCTGTTCCCATTGTCACTCTAGAACCTGAACCTTTACTATTATGGTCACGAGTCATAGCAGGTTTAGGGAATGTAAAAACAGCAGGGTTTAAATTTTCCTCTGAATTTTCCTCTGTAGATGGAGTTGAACACAGCGACACTCAACAATTTACAGAACACAAACAACTCAACCTAACTCCAGCAGCGTTAGTCAGTCGATTTCGCGCCACAGCTTCTCCCCTTGCTCGTCGGTTAGCTGGATTAATGGCAGCTGCACCTGTTAGTTTACCAGTCGTGCAACTGATTCAGCAAACTCTCCTCCCACAATCATCACAAATTCATGTGGCGGAGGTGTTTATGAGTGGACTGCTTAAACCTCTAACACCTATTCACCAAAATACAAACGCTGATTATATTGAGTATGAATTTGTTGAGGGGATAAGGGAATTACTGCTAGAGTCTGTCCCAGTGAGTAAAACAATTTCAGTTATTGATAACGTATCTGAGTTTGTCGCTAAACGACTCGGTTTATCAGTACGGGAATTTGAAGCGCGTTTACTTGTACCCGCGTCTCAGGGGGAAGATTCTCTGGAAACAAAGATTCGTCCCTTTGCACAGCTAAAGGCTCAAGTTTTACGACAATTGGGAGGGGAGTATGCGCGTTTGGCTGACGAGATTGTAACCGTTCACTTTAATCAGGGGTTAGCGCTGTACAAGCAAGG